>CAYVDX010000113.1:0-9005 GCA_964450485.1 uncultured Calditrichaceae bacterium | reverse complement strand
CACGATTCATCGTGGGGCTGCAAGGATGCTAGAAACCTTTTATAGCCCTTTTAAGGGCTTACAAGCAATAAGCGCGTAACATCAAGGATGAAGGATGAAATAAATGAATAATCTGTTTGTAAAACGCTGAATTTAAACATTGACGGTTGTATTTGACATATCTGCTGGTCAGGTAGATAAAGACCTGCCTGACCAGCATACGTAAAAAATTTCGGAGGCAACAAATGAAAGACAGTGAAATGTTTATGGGACCGCGTGTTCCCCAGGAGATGCTAAAACGCGAGAGAAAACGCTTTATGACCCCGACCGCAATATTTGCGACTTCCGCTTTTCTACTGCTTATTTCTATTTTTTTCCCTTACTGGTCGCTCACGCTGGAAGCGCCTCAGTATCCAAATGGTTTGACAGTCGAGGTATATGTCAATCACGTTGGCGGCGACGTGCAGGAAGTGGATGAACTCAACCATTACATCGGCATGCGCTCCATGAAAGACGGCGGCGTGTTGGAACGCACCCTCAGTATTCTCATCGTTGCCGCCCTGGCATTGCTGACCTTTGCCGCCATTTATATCCACAGTCCGGTTGCCGCGTTTTTTACGCTTCCCGCGATGCTTTATCCGTTGATCTTTTTGGGCGACTTATATTTTTGGCTCTGGAATTTTGGCACCCATTTGGACCCGCGAGCGCCGCTTAGCAACGCGATCAAGCCCTTTGTGCCGCCGCTATTAGGCACGGGAATGGTCGGGCAATTTAAAACGGTTGCCCAGTGGGAAACCGGGTTAATTTTAGCGATTTTAGGCGCATTGATGATTCCGGCAGCCCTTTACTATCATCGAAAAGCGTATAAACCCTTGCTGGAAGCGCAATTAAAAAAGGCTCAAAAGGATAACTGAAAATGCGATTCTGCTTAAAAAAACCAACGTTCGGCGTCATCCTTTTCCTTTTAATTTTCCGGAATGGGCCGGCTGCGCCGCGTAATTACAGGGTTTCTCCGGATGGAAATTTTCCAACGATTTCCGCGGCAGTGGCGGCAGCGACTGCCGGCGATACAATCGAAGTCGTTGGAGGTAGCTACTCCGGGCCGCTGGTGATCGATAAATCCGTCACATTGATCGGGCGTCAACAACCGGTCATTGACGGGCAAAATAGCGGCACGGAATTGACGCTGGCGGCGCCGGGAATTCACATTAACGGATTTACAATACGTAACAGTGGAAAATCGCTTGACCACGAAGATGCCGGGATTACCGCGAATTTCCCCGGCGTGGTCATCGAGAACAATCGCATCGAGCACGTATTGTTCGGCATTTATATGCGGAAATCAGACAGCAGCGTGGTGCGAAACAATTTCATCATGGGCAAAGCGGAATTGCCGGTTCCCCGCCGGGGAGACCTGGTGCGCGCCTGGTACAGCAATGCGGTTCAAATCGAAAACAACACCCTCAAAAACGGCCGCGATTTGATCGTCTGGTTCTCGGTGGGATCGATTGTCAAGGGGAATCGCGTGAACAACGCCCGCTATGGCGTGCATTTCATGTATAGCAAAAACTGTCGCATTGAAGAAAATGTGCTGACCGGAAATTCCGTGGGCATTTACCTGATGTACAGTCAACAGTTTGCCATTGTCCATAACACCATTGCCTATAATCGCGGTCCCAGCGGGCTTGGCGTCGGGGTGAAGGATTTTGATGACGGGTTGATAGAAGAAAACATGATCGTCGATAACCGCATCGGCATATTTATCGATAATTCACCCAGTTCCACGGAAAGCATTATGACATACGACGGTAATGTGCTTGCCTATAACGATGTCGGCTTTAGCCTGCTCTCCTTTATCCGGCGCAGCCACGCAATCAACAACAGTTTTGTGGAAAACGATGAACATATCGGCATCAGCGGCGGGGGAAAATTAACCGGCAATCAATGGGAAAATAATTACTGGAGCGATTATGCCGGGTTCGACAGCGACGGCGATCATTTCGGCGATATTCCGTACAAATCCGAGAAGCTGTTTGAAAACCTGATGGATAAGCATCCGGAATTGCGGACATTTCTCTACAGCCCGGCTGTCCAGGCGTTGGATTTTGCCGCAAAGGCATTTCCAATGGTAAAGCCCCGGCCAAAGCTGACAGATGAACGCCCGCGCATGACGCCGCTCATTCCCACCGGGTTAAACAGCGTCAGCTTGCCGAAGCAGGAACCGCTGGCATTTACAGCGATCGCGTTATTCATTTTCGGGCTGCTGTTGAGCAACGGGATCGCCGGGGTAAAGCGCAGTGCGCGTCGCGGAAAATCAGGTTCAACCGAAAAAGCACCGGGTATTTCCGGGATTTCATCACCGATAAATCAGGAAACAAATCCAATGATTGACGTTCAAAATTTAATCAAACGGTTTGGCTCGTTGACCGCCGTTAACAATGTTTCATTTAAGATCAATGAAGGGGAATCCGTCGCGCTGTGGGGATCAAACGGCGCCGGCAAAACCACTGTATTGCGATGTTTGTTGGGCGTCATCCCATTCGATGGCAATATTTTTATCAACGGATTTGATATTCATAAACAGAGCAAAGCGGCGCGTTTTATGATCGGGTTCGTCCCGCAGGAAATCAGTTTTCACGACAATCTCAGCGTTCAGGAAACCCTGGCCTTTTACGCGCAGCTCAAAAAGACCACGCCCGAAAGTATCGCCGATTGGATCAAACGTTTGGGATTGCAGCCGCACATTTCAAAAACCGTCAAAGAATTGTCGGGCGGCATGAAGCAGCGTCTGGCATTGGCAATTGCTTTATTGGCCGATCCTCCCATTCTGTTTTTGGACGAACCCACCGCGAATTTAGACATGCGTTCCCGCGATGATTTTTTAGATCAACTAAACGAATTGAAAAACGGTGGCAAAACCATTGTTTTTTCCTCGCATCGATTAGAAGAGGTTTTTTCATTTGCCGATCGCGTGTTGATCGTTGACCAGGGCAAGCTGATTGCCGACGCCGCGCCCCGGGACGTCTATGAAAAATTAGGAAAAAAATACTTGCTGCGGCTTTTCCTGCCGCAAAAACAGATTGCATCCGCGGTGGAAATATTGACCGGACATGGCTTTAAAACTTCACGTAACGGAAAAGGAATTAAAGTGCGGGTAAACGCGCACGCCAAAGGCAGACCGATCAACATCCTTGCGGATGCGGGCGTTTATGTCAACAATTTTGAATATGAAATTGAGAATTGAGTGAATAAAAAGGAAAACAAATACCATGACGATAGATTTTGAAAATGTCATTCTGCTCACGCGGAAAGAGATATTAGATGCACGCCGCAATCACTGGTTTGTTCTCTATGCGGCAATTTTTGCGGCGCTATCCCTCGGTCTTTCCTGGTTTGGCTTAAGCGGGTTAAGCAGCTACGGCCTATCCGGTTTTGGAAGAACAACGGCCAGCATGATTAATATGGTGCTGCTGATCGTCCCGTTGATGGGGCTTACCCTGGGCGCCATCAGCCTGGCCGGCGAACGCGAGCGCGGCACCCTGCTTTACATGCTGGCCCAACCGATTTCAAAAATGGAATTTTTACTTGGGAAATTCATCGGCGTCGCGTTGGCACTTTTGGGCGCCCTGGTCATCGGTTTTGGGCTTAGCGGATTTTTGATCGCCTGGCATGGCGGCGCAACCCAGGCAAACGATTATTTAGCGTTGGTCGCATTGACATTTCTGCTTGGATTGGTGAGCCTGGGCGTCGGCATGCTCATCTCCGGCGCCCTGCGCAAAGCCGACACGGCATTAGGCGTCGCGCTATTCGTCTGGCTGATTTTGGTGTTTTTCGGCGATTTGGGCATCATGGGGTCGGCGTTGACGTTAAAGCTGAACATCCATCAATTATTCGCGTTGTCGCTGTTGAACCCGCTGCAGGTGTTTAAACTGGCCGCGCTCTTTGTGCTGCAAGGCAATTTGGAAATCTTTGGGCCGGTCGGGAACTTCGCCGTGCGTGCGTATGGCAGTCAATTGCTGCCATTACTATTGGGAATTTTAATTTTATGGTTAGGATTTTCATTTAGCTTATCATATTTTTTGTTCCGTCGAAGAGGCGCTTTATGAGATTTTTGATCATTTTTTTGACGCTGCTAATGTTGTCGGCCTGCCAAACCGGCAGCAACGCGGATGCGCCGCCGGTGATTCGCTACGGCGAAGATACCTGCGATGAATGCCGGATGATTATCAACGAAGCACGGTTTGCCGCGGGATTTATTAACAGCGACTTGCAAACACGCCGATTTGATGATATTGGCTGTTTGCTGATTTACCAACGCAAACATCAGGAAAGCATAAAAAAAACCTGGGTGCAGGACTATCAAACCCAGGCGTGGTTGCCGGCAGATTCCGCGGTGTTTATCAAAAGCAGCGATAGCGCGACGCCGATGGGACACGGAATTATTGCCGTATCAACAGAAGAGAGCGCACATAACTTATTGAAAAATATAAACAACGGCAACATTTACAATTTTAGTATTCTTTTAAAAAAACAATTATAAATCTATTTAATTTTAGCGAGGAGGATCGATATGAGAATGACAAAGTGGCGAATGGTTCTGTCTTTTATGGTTTTGGTTTTGACAATGGCGTTGTTTAGCTGCGGCGGCGGAGAAAAAGCCCCGGCTGCTAAAACAGCACAAAAACCCGCGCCCGCGGCTAAAAAGCCCCTGGCAAAAGGCGACCCCGTAAAAGGGAAAGACGGCTACTTAAAAAGCTGCGCCACCTGTCACGGGCCGGACGCCAAAGGCATCCCACACCTAGGTAAAGACCTGACCACAAGTAAATTTGCCATAAATTTAAGCGACAAAGCGTTTTTGGATTATGTCAACAAAGGCCGTCCCGCGGATGACCCCCTGAACACCACCGGCATTCCCATGCCGCCAAAAGGCGGAAATCCTGCCCTTACGGATGCTCAAATCATGGACATTATCGCTTATATTCGCACGCTTGAAAAAATGTGATCATCTGACAGTTTTATACTTTTATTCGGTGCAGATTTCATTTTACGTAGTTTATGACGGTAATATTTCACCCCCCGGCGTTCCGGTTTGCCGGGGGGTACAATATTTATAGCAAATGGCTTTATTAAAGCCTCAAAATCCCGGCACGCCGGGAGTGACATATTTGGAGGTAGTAATTACGTAAAACCGAATCTACCCCCCTTTTATTTCATCTGCCATAAAAAAATAAACCCCTGGTTATGTAAAAGCAAACCAGGGGTTTATTGATTTTAAAATATCAAAAACGCTATTGATATACACGACAAAACTTTTATGGAACCGGGATCATTCACTACTGCAAGCACTGAAGGCGCTGAATTGATTGAAAATAATTAAAGTTTTAGGTTGAGACTCTGTGACAAATCAAAAACCGTGTTTTTTAAGCCACTCCCTTGCTAAAACTTTCGCTCTCGCCAATTCCACATCGTGGCGATAGTTCATCGCGGTAATGTCTTCCCTCGAGATTTCTTCCGCAACCCGATTGAGTGTCTTTTCAATTTGAGGAAAGCGTTGCAAGGTTTTTCTTCGGAATACCGGGGTGGGATTGTATGCCGGAAAATACCGCCGGTCATCTTTCAGGCGAACCAGGTCAAATGCCGCGATGCGCCCGTCGGTGCTGTAACCGATTGCCGCTTCGATGCTGTTTTGCGAAAGCGTTTGATACACCAGGCCGGCGTCCATTTGCATGACGTTGAATCCCGCCTGATTTTCCAAGCCGTAAATTTTCAACAAGCCCGGCAATCCGTCTTCCCGGGCCGCGAATTCCGGATCGCAGCCGAACAAAATTTTTTCGCCGCTGCGAACGCGCTTTGCCAAACCGGAAATTGTATGCAAACCGAGCTTCTCCGCCAATGATTTGCGCATCAAAACCGTGTACGTGTTGTTAATGCCAGACCAGGGCTTCAGCCAGATCAATTGGTTTTGTTGCGCATCCCAATTTTTGATTGTTTGATAAGATTTTCGGGAATCGCTCAAAATGTCCGGCTGCGTATTTCGCATAAAATTGACCAATGCCGTGCCCGTGTATTCAATATACCCGTCTATTTCGCCGTACATCAATGCCCGCCGGACGATTAGCGTCGGGCCGGTTTCAATGCGGTCTTCTACTTTTAACCCGGCGTTTTCCAACGCTAAAAGTTGGATGTACCCCAGTATTGCTCCCTCTGTGTCAATTTTGGAGCCGATCACCACCACGTTTTCCGGGTTGGGTGAGCAAGTCCACAAAGTAAGCAGGAACAGTTGTGAACTTAGCAGAATGATAAGATTTTTGTTGATATGCTGTTACCTGGAAAGATTCGTTTAAAAGCAGAGAAATGACAAAAAAATTGATTTATTCCTTTGATTCAAATTTATCAAAAAAGCAAGAAGCTATTATCATTTATCATCATAATGTCCGCCAATGGCGAAAATATAGATCATTTTATCATCAAATCGGTAGATGATACGATCCCTTTCGGTGAGCCGGCGTGACCATAGCCCCGCATAATTTCCCTTCAACAATTCCGGTTTGCCCGTGCCCTCCCAGGGATTTTCACGCTGCATTTCGAAAAGTATTTTTACCAGTCTTTTATGCAGCGCTTTATTTTTTTTGCAAAGCTTTTCATATTCCCCGAAGGAACGATGATTAAAGGCTATTGATCTCATCCACTACCTTTTGTGGCGCCGGGAAGAATTTTCCGCTTTCAAAATCTTTAATTCCCTGTTCAATTTGCGCTGCCAGTTTAGGATTACTCATTATATATTCGGTTTCATCAAGGATGGGTTGCCAGGGGATGCCTTTTTTGAGAATAACCATTCGGTAAAACATATTAATCGCTACTGAACGGCTGATGCCGAGGGTTTTTAAAATCCTTTCAGCATCCTCGAGGATTTCCGGGTCAACGCGGGTGTTTAAAATTGTACCGGCCATTTTTTTCTTCCTTATTGTTCAATATTCAATCAAAAGTAACACAACTGATATGGATATGCAAGCATATTCATCAGCAAATTGGCTTGATTACGCTGCTGCTTTGCATCTTGCGTTGAGCCGGTAACATGCGAAACTTTATACCTTCGACTCAAAATTCGTCACAAAAGCGAAGGGGGTATGTGGATGTGTTGTTATAAATCCTTAACAAATCAAAACTGTTTGCATTTAAAGCACAAATTCCATACTATTCAGGGAATTTTTTTGATGATTCAGCGTTAAATAAAGCAGTTTTACAAAACGGTAGCAGGATATTTTGGTGAACAAATTTGACTCTAACTATTGGGCCCTCATTTTAGGCGGTTCCAGTGGATTTGGTTTAGCGACGGCTAAAAAATTAAGCCGGCATGGCATGAATATTTGCATCGTGCACCGCGATCGCAAAGGCGCCATGAAACGCATCGAGCCTGCATTTCAGGAAATCCGAGATACCGGCGTACAGGTGCTGACGTACAACGTCAACGCGCTATCTCCCGAAGGGATTCAGCAAGTGCTGGACGGTCTGGCAGAAGGCATGGGGGAGAAGGGGCGGGTGCGCATGATGCTGCATTCCATCGCCTACGGAAACCTGAAGCTGCTGACCCAAGAACACCCGCAAACTCACGCGAAGCACGAACGGCTGCTGCATAAATTAGCCCGGGAGTTGGATGTCACAACACAATCCCTGCAATCCGTTTTTGACAAACTGTTTGACGAAGGCGAAGAAAACCTGGTTGGCGTGGCGTCTCCGGCAAATTATGATAACGAATCATTTTTGCAGGATGAAGATTTCGCGCTGACCATTTACAGCATGGGCAGCAGCCTGGCCACCTGGGTGCAAGCGGTTTTTAAACGCAACATGTTTGCCGCCGATGCCCGCGTGCTGGGTCTCACCAGCGAGGGGAATGAAATCGCCTGGCGAGGCTACGCAGCGGTTTCAGCCGCCAAAGTCGTCCTGGAATCCATTGCCCGGTCGATTGCCGTGGAATATGCGCCGTACGGCTTGCGCGCAAATATCATTCAGGCCGGCGTGACAGACACGCCGGCGTTGCGATTAATCCCCGGCAGCGCTCACCTGAAAGCCGCCGCGAAAAAACGAAATCCGTTTCATCGAATTACCACGCCCGAGGATGTGGCAAATTTTATTTACCTGATGTGCCAAAACGAAGCCGCCTGGGTCAACGGGAATATCATCCGGGTTGACGGCGGAGAACATATTAGCGGTTAAGAAGTGCTGTAGTGTTCTCAGTGTTTTAGTGCTTGAGTGTTGTTGCAAATACCTCGTTCCACCGCTCGGTGGTCGAATGTGAGCTGAGAGGCTCTGCCTCAAGTGACATAAGTTTATGTAAGGAAAAAAATTGTGATTTACATCCACGGTTTGGGACATTTTCACCCGGACAATATCATTGACAATAAATTTCTGGAATCACTGGACATCGGCACCAACGACGCGTGGATCATGGAGCGGGTGGGCATTCGCACCCGGCGCACGGTTTTGTCGCTGGACTACATCCGGGAAACCAAAAATCGTGATCCCCGGGCCGCCGGCGAAGCCTCGGACTACAGCAATGCGACCACCGGAAAGCTGGCCGCGGAAATGGCCATCAAAAACGCCGGCCTTGAAAAGGAGCAGATTGGCATGGTGATCGCCGGCGGCTGTTCGCCGGAAACGCTGACGCCGGCCGAGGCCTGCACCATTGCCGCTGAATTAGGTATCGAGGTAAACGCCTTTGATCTGAACTCGGCCTGCTCGAGTTTCGGTTCGCAAATCCATTTTCTTTCCATGATGAACCCGGAAGCATTGCCGGAATTTATCCTGCTGATTTCCCCGGAAAATAATACCCGTTCCATCGATTACAGCGACCGTTCCACCGCGGTTCTGTGGGGAGACGGAACCAGCGCCGCGGTGGTTTCAACAAAAGCGCCGGCCAACGCCAAAGTGGTTTTTAACACCCTGACGTCCAGCCCAAAAGGGTGGGACAAAGTAACCATTCCCCGGATGGGTTTTTTCGGGCAGGAGGGCGCGACCGTGCAGTCGTT
>CAYVDX010000112.1:0-9024 GCA_964450485.1 uncultured Calditrichaceae bacterium | reverse complement strand
GAACATAAAATTTATCCGCGTTTATCCGTGAAAATCCGCGGCTTTTAGTTTTCACAACAATTTCATGGCCGCCAAATCTTCCCGCGGTTCGTCAAAGCTGCAACTGCCAAAGGAAATCACGCGCTTTTCGCGGGCGCGTTGAATGTCTTCGGATGAAGCGCGCAGCCCCTTCCAGGCAAAGGCTCGCCGGGTGAACAAAAAGTTTTTGGGATTTTCATCCGCAACGATTTCCAGAATTTCCTTCTCATCCAACGCATGGGCGTCCGCCAGAATGCCCGCGCCAAACACGTTCAAAAAACCGTGCATTTTCACGTTCTCCCGCTTGTTAAAATGGCGCACGGGATGATGCAGTCCAGCCGTCGCTTTTAAAGGGACATCAAAACGTTGAACGCACTCGATGGATGCGGCCACCTGCTCCGGCGTGGGATACATCTGCGGTTCCACGCCGCCGCAACGCAGTTTAAATCCGGCCGGCGGGCTGCTTTTTAATGTTTCGCTGTCGCCGAGCAATCGATTGTGTGCTGCAATCGCTTTGATGACTATCGCTATCGCTTCCCGCCATTTTCCCGAAAATCCCGCTTCTAAAAACAGCGTGATCGGCGGCAGTTCGCTTTTGGAAAATGTTGCTGTGATCTCTTTTATAAAATCCGTTATCGCGGCGGCATCCGGCTTGCGCAGCAGCGCTTCGGGCAGGCGGGTCTCAAATATTTCCACACCGATTTGCCCTTCGTGAAAAAGCTGAAAATCCCGGATGTTTTCGATGTCTTTTTTCAGCCGCGTTAAAAACTGCCCGCGATCCCGCCCGCCGCCGCCGATCACTGAAAATCGAAAGGGTGCCTCGGACTGAAACAAATTGTCGCGATAGGGCTGCAATTCCCGCAGCCGGCTGGCCGGACAAATAAACCGCGACATCATCCATGCGTCTTCCGAGGTGCGATATCTGGCATAATTCGCTACGGCTGTGTCCATCGGGAGCTGTGCCGGGGGGAACAGACCGGCGTAATCAATCAATTCCGTTAAAAAGCGCTGCAAAGGTTTCGACATTCAGCAATCCTCAAAAATACGATGGAAAAATGTGACTCAATTCAGTTGCGAGTGCGCGAATTTAAGAAGATTTCCGGTAAAATCAAATGATCAATCAAAACATCCGGCGTCGCCGCTTTTTCTTGCGGAATCGTATAATTTCTCCGGCAAATTTGACGATTATACCAAGATCGGAACGGTTGTTTCTTTATGAAAGGCCGAGAAATGTCGCAGAATGTGATGCGCGTAGAAGTGCAAAAAAAACTGGTTGCCATGAACAGTCTGCCTGCAAGTTCAAAAATTGTGCAGGATGTGATCGGTTTGTGGGAGGACCCCAACACACCCATCATAAAATATGAAAAAGCAATCGGAAAAGACCCCGGGCTGGTCGCGGAAGTGTTGCGGCTGGTCAATTCGCCATATTACGGGCTTAAAAACCAGGTTACCAATCTGAAATTAGCCCTGTCTTTGCTGGGACTTAGTGAGACTTATCGCATTGTTGTCAACCGCGGATTTTACACAACGTTTCGCGAACTTTTCAAAAATATCGATTTTGATATAGATGTTTTTTGGCATCATTCCCAGGTCGCGGCAAATACTGCACGGTATCTTGCCGAAAAATTTCACCCGGCACTTTCATCCGAGGCGTATGTGGCCGGCTTGCTGCACGATGTTGGAAAATTGGCGATGGCTCGGTTTTTTCCGGATCAATGGAAGGAGCTGCAACTTGAGTTCGAGTGGCACGAGGGAGAGCCGCAAATTTTAGAAGAAAAAATATTTGGGATGACGCATTGCGATGTCGCCGCGGTTTTGCTGGCGCACTGGCATATTCCGATCGATATCATTGCGCCGGTTCGCTATCATCACGGTCCGTTAGCCGCCGGGTCGCATCAAAACCTGGTGAACATCGTATATTTTGCTGAAAAAACAGCCATCTATTTGATGAGCGTGCGCGAGCAGAAGAGCGTTTTTGAATTTTTTTCAGAGGATGAAACCTGGTTTAAAATGATCGAAGTGCACGAGGAAATGAATTTAGTCGGTGATAAGGCGGCCTTGGAGGCGGCAAAGCCGTTTATTTTGCGTCAAATGGGCAGGTAAATCAGCTTACCAAAGATATGGAATCAGCTCGGTATCCGCCGGAAACATCTTTTCCGCGGAGCGATTGTTTTTACTAAACATCAGCATCCACGATTCCGTATTTGACAAGGTTTTCCATCCGAAACAAACATCCTTGGGAATGCCGATCCGCAGAAGATTGTGCGCTCCCACAAATCGTTCATCAATCGCGCCGAAGCTTTCGGATGATCGCCGGTGATCAAAAATTGCTAATTGAATATCGCCGTTAACACATGCCAGCCATTGAAAATCCGCATGATTGGCAAACCAGGCATAGGCGCCGCCCGGGTAACATATCTGCAACGAAACATCGCTTGCGGAAATTTTTTGCGACCGCGAAAAAATCTCCAGCCGGCGCCCCGCTGCCGTATTTTTCAGTGACAACGGCTGGATTTTTACGCCGGAAATGGTTGATTTCATGCCGATTACGTCCATTGCCGCCTTTGAGGTGCTTTTACTGCTTCGGCAAAATATTCAATGGTTTTGATAAGCCCTTCTTCGAGAGGTATTCGCGGTTCCCACTTCAATTTTGTTTTTGCCAGCGTGATATCCGGCTGCCGCTGGGTCGGGTCATCCTGGGGAAGCGGCAGGTGGCGGATTTTCGATTTTGAGCCTGTCAATTGAATAATTTTTTCAGCTAATTCTAAAATGGTAAATTCATTGGGATTGCCCATGTTGACCGGCCCGATAAAGCGGTCCTGGTCCATCATTTTCAACGCGCCGCGCACAAGGTCGTCCACGTATGCAAAGGAACGGGTTTGATCTCCGTCGCCGTAAACCGTGATGTCTTTGTTGCTCAAGGCCTGAATGATAAAATTGCTTACCACCCGCCCGTCGTCCAACGCCATGCGCGGGCCGTAAGTGTTGAAAATCCGAATGATGCGCACGTCAACCTTGTTTTGACGATGATAGTCCATCACCAATGTTTCCGCAACCCGTTTTCCCTCGTCATAACAACTGCGAATGCCGATCGGGTTTACATGCCCCCAATACTCTTCCCGTTGCGGGTGCATTTCCGGATCGCCGTACACCTCCGAAGTGGAAGCTTGCAAAATCCTGGCTCTTACGCGCTTTGCCATGCCTAACATGTTGATCGTTCCCATCACATTCGTCTTAACCGTTTTGACGGGATTATATTGATAATGCACCGGCGAGGCCGGGCAGGCAAAATGGTAAATACGATCCACTTCAAGTAATATTGGCTGGGTAATATCGTGCCGGATTAGCTCGAAGTTTTTGTGATCCATTAAATGAAGAATGTTGCGCTTGTTGCCGGTAAAAAAATTGTCCAGGCAGATCACGTCGTCGCCCATGGCCAGCAATTCTTCGCATAAAAAGGAGCCGATGAATCCGGCGCCGCCCGTAACAAGTGTTCGATACATCGATTGCCCTCGTTTTTCAAATGTAGCCTGAAATATTGATTAATTCCGTATCAAAATCAAACAAAATTCTGAAAAAAAGAACAAGCGCGAATCACAATTTGAATTTTTTGCCGCGGATTGCCACAGACTTTTCACGAAGGTATCCGGTGTTGAATTGTTCAAATGAATCCCAGGCATAGGGCAATGGCCAGTAATAACAACATGATTGATATCAGAATTTGGATGCCTCGCATGGTTACTTTTTTCATCAATTGCCGCCCGATAAATGCGCCGATAAATGCCGCTAAAATTGCGGTAGCGAGCAACTTCCAATTGCCTTCAAAATGTGCAGCTGTAAAACGGCGGCGATAGACAAAAAGCCGCGAGACATCAATCAGGCAGGCAATGACGACGCCTGTCGCGATAAACGGTTCCTTGGAAAGCCCGGTTCGCAGCAGAAAAATGGTGCGTATCGAGCCTTGATGCCCGGAGAGTCCGCCAAAAAAACCGCTGAATACGCCGCCGATGGGCAGGTCGTTTTCGCTGATCGAAAAATTTTTTAACCCGGGGATGAATTCCACGATTACAAAAACGATAATCATTGCGCCGATGGCGAGGTTTACCGGCATTACCCGAAACGGCTGTTGGAATAATTCATAAACATAAATTGGTTGCATGTTCGCCAGCCATAAAAGTGCATTTGCCCCCAAATACGCGGCAAAAATTGCCGGTATGCCAAATTTTAACACCACGGATTTGTTCGCATATTTTCCAAGCAAGACAAATTTGAAAAGATTGTTTGCCAAATGCACAATTGCGGTCATGGCGACGGCGATTTCCGCCGGAAAAAATATTGCGAACGCCGGCATTAACAAGCTGCCCAGGCCGAAGCCGGAAAGCAGCGTCAACCCGGAGGCCAGAAGCGCAACAATACTGATGATGATGTATTCCATAATGAGCCTTTTCCAGGTGAATCACAAGTTTCCAATTTACAAGATTGGGCGTTCAAATTCGATGAGAAAATTATAAAATATCAAGCATATTACAACAAGCGTTTTCGCTTTACCGGTTAATGAATATAAATTTGCTATGGAAAAAAAACATTCTGTATCATAAATTGAAAAAATGGGAATGAATGCCAAACGATAGGAACAGCCATGCCGCACCGAAAGCCCGTGACGCTCGAGATGATCGAAGCAAACAAGAAAATTTATGACGAATATTTTGAAGCGAGCCGTAATGCCGATTTTGTTGAGCAATTGATGACGCCGATTGATCGTTTGTATTTCCGCTCGAGATTTATCGGTTTTGACGAAACGCCGGAACGCAATAATCCCGATCATCCGCTGATTTATATCAGCAATCATTCCGGCATGGCGTTTCCCTGGGACGCCATCGTTTTTGTTTCCATGTTTTTTAAGCGCAATAAATTCGATTTTTCCAAATCTGTCCGGGCGTTGACGGCGCCCATGCTTTCGAAATCAACCTTGATGAATCCGTTTTTAGTGGAAAATTTTTGGAAACGGGGTGGGGGAATTGACGCCAGTTTTCTGAATTTTAATACAATGATGTTTTATCAGCATTCTAATCTTCTGGTTTATCCCGAAGGCGTTCCGGGTATCGGTAAACCGTTTAGCAAACGCTATCAATTGCAGCGTTTCGCCACCTCGTTTGTCAGGATGGCGATAAAGTATGAAACAGACGTCATTCCTTTTGCCACGGTGAATGGGGAGTATGTTAATCCGTATAATTTAAAATCGGATTTTGTCAATAAAATTGCGCAGAAACTGGGCATTCCGTTTATCCCGCTTGGTTTGATGACATTGTTGATCCCGCTTCAGCCCTGGATGTTTTACTTCGGGTTTCCGGCAAAACTCACCTATGTGATGGGCAAGCGGATTAAGCCGTATGAAATGATTGACAAACCCTATGAAAAGATTACCGACGAAGAGTTTCAACAAATTGCGGATAGAATAAAGGCGCAGTTACAGACAGAGCTAAACGCTGCCGTGGAAAAGTATGGAAAGAAACCCTATCAGGTGAAGGAATTGTTTTCGCGATGGCGAAAAAATAAGCGCAAATTCCCATATTTTATACCGTCTTTTTGGCCGTCGTTGTTTGCCGAATTCGATCGCCTGTCCCGAAAAGGACGGGTGAAAGAAATGAAAGTGGATGTTTTTTCCGGATTGCGGGCGTTTCGCCGGCATCCGGTGAACATTGCTTTTTTTGTTCCAATACTTGGCTGGATACCAATCCTGGTAAAAGGTTATCGCAAGCGTAGCGATTCAAGCCACGAGGCACACAAAAGATACCGGAAAGAAAAAGAGGTTTAAAGAGGATTTCGGGTGTTATCCCGGGGGATTTGTGGCGCGCGCAATAAATTTGTCGTGATGAATGGAAGACCCCTGCATGCACAGGGGTAACAGAGCGCCTGTGAGAATCGCCTTCTTTACATCCGAATATTCCGATTGAGCGACACAAATATTTTTCGTTTATTCCGTGGGTTGTTTGGTTCCTCGCAAGAAAGACAAGCGACATGCGTGGGTAAGACGTTATGCCGTTCGCACTGCGCGAACTTTCATAAAACTCCGACAGCTTTTTAGCGCGCAAAATCCCATGTTGTAAAATACCTGCCAAATTCGACCGTCAACATAGTGTTCATCCGCGGTAAAGATGTATCGTTGCTGAAAGTCAAATACCGATGAAATATGCATTCCCAGCATTGCTTTTGCTTCCATCAGCGACATCGCTTCCTCAAGCGTGGGCAGCCGCCAATCATCATAACCTGCGAATTTTCTCCATCCAAAAAAACCACGATTCAAGCGTGAGATGTATTTTTGCGCGCCGCTGAAAGAGATGTCCTGTTTAGAACCGGATTGTTGCCACATCAACCCGGTGGCATGATCCATGATTACTTTTCCGCCATGCAGCGGCTCATAGCGGTGCGCGACGCCTTTACCAAAAGGGTTTGCCCATTCGTGAAAGAATTGATCGGTACAATAAAAACCGTACCGCCGCAGCATGGTCATTACTTCAATCTCGGTAAGATCTACTCGTGGGGTTGTGCGCAGACCGTAGCGGGTTACGTTTGATGGAATGGCAAGTGATTTTTCAATCACCTTTTTCCGTTCAACCTGTTTGGCAGTTTGCGC
The DNA here is from genome assembly GCA_964450485.1 of uncultured Calditrichaceae bacterium. Taxonomy (GTDB): domain Bacteria; phylum Calditrichota; class Calditrichia; order RBG-13-44-9; family J075; genus JACKAQ01. The sequence goes on along the minus strand of CAYVDX010000112.1, from coordinate 2,372 downwards.
GGGCATTGTTTTCTCCCTTGATATTTTCGATAAACGCAGAAAAGTATCAAAAAAACGGATTCAGGATTTTCAATCAATAGGGGTCCTAAATCACTGTTACATCAGGTTTAAAGTCATTTAACGATTCCATGTTAAACAATCGGAAGTGACTAAAAATAATAAATTTTAGTGAATAAATCAAAAGTTTTGTATAGAAAATTGTAGTTTGGGAAAAATAGTCAACAAAAGTTGACATAAATAATAATTTTATTGATTTTTCGTTTTCTAAAACGTAAATTTAGGTAAACTTTTGATCACCTTTTTGGGTGAGGTCATATTTTCTAACGGTCAACTATCAGAGGTGGGAGGCGTGAAGTGTAAAGGAATTCATGTTGAATTGAAGCTTCCGAACGGCAAACGCGAAGCATTCACGATTTCATCCGATGAAAGCTGGCGGGAGATTTTACGCACCCGTTTATCCGGCTATTATCCATCCTCTGAGGTGCGCATTGTAGAAAATTTTCCGAAAACGGCGCCGTCGCCCGCGAAGCCCTTTCAAAGCGGGGTAATGTTTGAAATTCGGACAAATTACTACACATTTGGATTTCTCATCGCGGGAAAGCCGCGGGAATAATTTTTTGAGTTTAATAAAGCAGTATGCGAGTCGCCGTGGTAGTGGCACGGCATGCCGTGCCACTACCACGGCGGTTTGATCGGAAACGCGTTTTTTTTATTGAAAAACTTCTTTGATTCCGGCTTGTCAAAATTAGGATTGCCACATGAAAGTAAAAATTAAAATCAAGCACAAATTGAAGTTGATTTACAAAAGACCCGCGGGAAATGTTGATCTTTCAGCCTGCCCCAAAACGATATTTAACGACACTCATCAGGATTTTTTGCCGAACATGCGGGCAAACCAGGCTTTGATTCTGGCAAAAAATCCCATTTTGGGCGGCCCGGCAATTCCCTGGGATTTCGCTAATTCTTCTTCAAGGGATTGAAAAAATTGATTGGTCATGGTTTTGGCAACGCCGCTTAACACCCGTTGGCCGGTGCGCGCCAATGTGCCGGTCAGTTTCGCCGCTCCGGAGAAGGAAACTTCGGTCTGACCAACGGCAATTTCCGCAAAGTTTAATTTCCCTTCGGCGGAAACATTGCCGATTTTCCCATTTACACGCATCTTTAATACGAATGATTCCGGCTCGACTTTATCGATAACTTCCATTTTTCCGCGAAAAGATCCGCTGACCGGTCCCATTTTCACTTCAAGCAAAGCGTTGTATTTATCTTCGCCGGTGAGTTCCAGGGTTTTAACGCCGGGCGTGGCGTTGGCTAATACATCCGGATCCATCAATAATTCCCAAACTTTGTCGCGTGACGCTTTCAAAATGTGCGTTCCATCTAATTGCATAAGTTTAATCTCCCGGGTTTCATTTTGAAAATATACACCATTCGCCCTTTTTTGTCAATCTCTATTCTGTGTTATAAAACTTAAAATTTTACGTGATTTTTTCATTTTTTTTCGTTTGTTTATATTTGCATTAACAAAATTACCATAAAAACTTGTAATTCGCAGGAGGTGTGAAAGATGGCAATGATCCCGAGTTTGCTGTTAAAACAATTGTACACATTTGGCAGCTTGAAGAATACGGATTCCGGTGTTCAATTTTCGCTTAAAAACCGTTTAAGCGATGCAACACTGACCTCGATTAATCGCCTGGCAATTGGCGGGAAAAAAATACCACTTGATGATATCAAAATCGACCTGGGCGGTAAGAATTTAATTTCTCCGGCGAAACTTTTAGAAAAATCCATTGATTTCCCGCTGCGAAAAATTATCGATGTGCGGGTAAAATGCGATGCCTTGGAAACCGGTAAGCATGCGCTTGAACTAATTTTTGAAACCAAGCCGTTCGGCAAATTAAAATTAAGAATAGAGGATACCATTACCGAGGCGCACGAGCACGTTGTTCGCATTCCGCGTGATGGGAACGACGATTATTCCGAGGAAATTATAAAGACGCGTCAAAAATTTGTTGAAAAATTCACCGGCGCAAAGCTGGAACATGTACGTAAATATTCTTTTGACCCACACATCACCAATGGAAATTGCGAGCATTTTACCGGCGTGGCGCAAGTGCCTATTGGTTTTGCCGGGCCGCTCACCGTCAATGGAGAGCACGCCAAAGGCGATTTTTTGATTCCGATGGCAACCGCGGAGGGAACGCTGGTGGCGTCGTATAACCGGGGGATCAAATTGCTGAATTTGAGCGGCGGCGTCAAGTGCACGGTTTCCGACGACGCCATGCAGCGCGCCCCGGTTTTTGTGTTTGAAGACGCCCGCGACGCCCGTGATTTTGTGCAGTGGGTGCAGAAAAATTTTGTAAAAATTG
>CAYVDX010000111.1:0-9079 GCA_964450485.1 uncultured Calditrichaceae bacterium | reverse complement strand
CTGGAAGGTTTGCCTGATATTAATGTGTTGATCCCCAATCATCCTTTGTTAAATGGAAATTGGAAAGAACCGCCTCCTTTCGTTGATAAAGACTGTCGCAAAAAACATCTGGCGCTCGCGCTTGTAAATACCGCAGCCTGAGATGAAATCAAAAAATTCCAATATGTCAGGTGATAGTACAATTCTACACCATATTTGGGAAATTCAATATAATGTTGACAAAAGGCAGACATTGACTTATATTCACAGAATGAAGTATTTAAATTGGAGTTCAGAAAAAAACGAAATATTGAAAACGAAGCGTGGAATTTCCTTCGAGGAAATTGCTTATCTGATCGAATCAGGCCGGATACTCGGTATTGAGGAAAATTCAGGACGGCCCAATCAAAAAATATATATTCTGGAAATTGAAGGCTATGCCGTTATTGTCCCTTTTGTAGAAACAGATAATGAAATTTTTCTAAAAACGGCATTTCCAAGTCGAAAATATACAAAACGCTATGGATTAAAGGAAGAATAATGAAGAAAATCAGCAAAAAGGCATTTGACCCGATTGATAAAGAAGAAAAAGATTTGATGGAATCAATCGAGCGTGACGAGTGGCTCCCTGTTAAAAATATCAAACAGGAAAAAGAAAAAGCCATGGTGGCAGCCCGAAATACTCTAAAAAAAGATAAACGTATCAATCTCCGTCTGACTCAAAAGGATTATCATCAGATTCAGATCAAGGCTATTGAAGAAGGTATTCCATATCAAACACTTATTTCAAGTATCATTCATAAGTATTTGAATGGTTCCTTAGCTCCAAGATCATAGAGGTGTTTTCAGAAGGTATTGAGGATGCGTTAATATTTGTAAAAAAAATATGGCGGTGTTTCAAAACAGTTGTCGATTGCGGAATTTTATCGGACAAAGCTGACCTGTCAACAACTAAAGTGCGACAGCGCCTAAAATTGAATCTCTGATAAAATTGCTCGCGTTCAATATTTCGATGCCGATCAGCTCTCCATTTTTGTTTAATTCAGCGGTAATATTCGGGGCCAATTCAACACTTTTGGATTATTTACCTTTTGAAATGGTCACATGCAAAATGTCTTCTTTTTCAAAACAACTCATCTGCGTTTTATTCATAATCAAACCTTCCTGATTTTATTCTAAAATTGATTTGCTTTCGGGATGTTATATGAATTGTAACCGGGATGATTGCGCCACCCGTCTAAACAGCCATAAATTATTTTATGGCTGTTTACTTTATGCAACGCTTTTGATCTAAATTGAATATGACAGAAATATCATTTTAGTTTACTTGGCGCTGAACAAATTCAAACTCCCTCTGTTTAATACAATATTGATAAGCTGCTACCGGAGAATATCTTGCAATTACTGAATAGGCTTCATAACTTCAAATAAATTTTTGTCGGATTTGCAGAAGTTAAAAATCGTTTTAAACATGGAGAAAACAATGGCTTACGACGAGGGACTCGCCGAACGAATTTGGTCCGTGCTTGAGCATCCCCTGGATATTGATTCCAAAAAAATGTTTGGTGGGCTGGCATTTATGATCAACGGCTATATGTTTTGCGGCGTCATCGGCGACGAATTGATGGCGCGCGTTGGCCCCGATCATTACGAATCAGCGTTGGCGGCGCCGCATGTCCGCCCGATGGATTTTACCGGCAAACCCATGAAGGGATATGTTTATGTGGCAACCCCTGGATTTGAAGATGATGCGGATTTGAAAAAATGGGTGGCGCGCTGCCTGAATTTTGTGCAAACGCTGCCGCCCAAGCCGGCGAAAGCGACGAGCAAAAAGCGATGAGTGAAGGGCGAAAAGCGAAAAGCGTAGGGCGGCTTGCCCCGGAATGCCAAATTGGCGTCAATTTTATTTTTTCGGGTAAGAATCGCTTAAATTCCCCGCCTTTACAAGGAGGGGACAGATTTTCGAAGCGTTCAGCAAGAAAATCAGGGGTGGTAAGCGCAGTTTTGCGGTATCAACCTCCCCTGTGTCGTTCGCTGGACGCTTCACGACACTGTCCCCTCCTTATCAAGGCGGGGAATTTACCGGACTTTGCGATTTTATTCCGAAAGGTTAAGGCGCATGCGAAATGCCGGAGTGAAGCGTGGCGCGCAATGCCTTCGCTCCTTAATGATGGTGAACAAAATCGGAACCGGAATCCGGTTTTGGGCATCGGGTTGCTGCTATTCTCGTTGATGCTTCTCTTTTCGGCGGTGTTTGCCCAATCGCCGCAAAAGGCGTTGTTCCTCAAATCCTTGCAGCTCAGCTTTGATCAGCGGGTGAGTTTCCCGAAACATCGATTCAACCGGCAATATGAAAACCGTCGCTACACCCCGGGATTGTTAAAAGAAATCAAAACCGAAACACTGGAAACGCTGAAAATCTCCGGCTATTATTTTGCGGAAATTGCCGGTGAATCCGTGGAAATTGATTCAGCCGGGCAAACGGTCGATGTTCAGCTTGACATCAAAAACGGTGGCGTGCTCCGGCTGCATTCCCTGCAATTTCATAACCGGCCGGACAGCTCCCGACGGTTTCGTTCACTTTGGGAGCATGTCTCGGAAATGCGCAACAAATATCTCGGAAAAATCTATACCGGCGTAATCTCCGCGGCCCTCTCCCGTGACATTTTGACAATTTTTGAAAACAACGGCTACCCGCTGGCAAGAATTCACACCGAAGCATTCGATTTTCAATCCGCGCCCGATGGCAAAAGCTGGCAGCTTGACCTGGGGCTGCGCATCGAACCGGGCGATTCGGTACGGATTGCTTATCTAAAATTTCCAAAACAGAAAAACAACCTGACGCCTTACCTCCAGCGATTGCTTCACTTTCGCCCGGGGCAACGATTTGATGCAAAAAAAATTGAGAAATACCTGCACATTTTGCGGCGGCAGGAATTTTTAAAAGACGTGCGCGAACCGGTGCTGGCGTTGGACAAAAACGGGAAATATTTTCTGAGTATTGATTTTGAAGAAACGCCGTCAACGGCGCTGGACGGCATTGTCGGCTACATTCCGCCGCCGGCAAACGACCGTTCCGCCAGCGGCTATCTCACCGGATTGGTGAATATCGGCATTCGTAATTTATTCGGCGGCGGGCGAAAATTGAAAGTGTTCTGGCAAAAGCAAGACCGCTTTTCCGATGAATTCCGGGTGGGTTATCGCGAGCCGTTTGTGGCCGGTTTGCCGTTTCACACGGAATTTGCCATGCAGCGGCTGGTGCGCGATACCACCTTTATCGAGTGGCATTACCGACTGCAATTTGAATTGCCATTGAGCGAAGCGCTCAGCGCATTTGTCAACGTTGCATCCCGAAATGTATCGCCGGATACGCTGGCCAGCCGCCGCTTGCGCCTGCCGCGCACCGAAAGCCTCGTCACGGAAACCGGCATTCGCTGGGATGTGCGCGACAATTTGCTCAACCCGCGAAAGGGTGTGTTTTTGGAAATGGCATTCGGATTGAGCAGGCAAAATAATAATGGCCCGGAATACCTGATTGTGGAAGATTCCCTCAAAAGATCGGTAACGCTGCAAAAAATGCGCGCTGATTTCAGCCTTTTTTTGCCGATGTTCAAACACCAGGCGTTGGCGAATCATTTTCACGCAAATCTCATTGAAAACAGCGGCGGCGTGCTGCGTTTGCCGGATCAGGTGTGGTTCGGCGGCGCCGCTTCAGTGCGGGGATTTCGCGAGGCGCAATTTTTTGCCCGGCGGGTTTTTTGGCTCAATAGTGAATATCGCTTTTTGTTGGGGCCGCAGTCGCGCTTTTTTGTTTTCACGGATAACGCTTACTTTGAGCGGCAATCACCCGACAATCTCAAAAAATGGCTGACCAGCTACGGGCTGGGCTTGCGGCTTACCTCGCCGCTGGGCATCATGCAAATTGATTTTGGGCTGGAACGCGGCGCGCCGTTTCAGGAAGGCAAGTTACACATCCGGGTGATTAACGATTTTTGAACAACGTCGTAGGGGCCTAATGCGTTTCGCCCCTACGTGCGTAACGCGGCGTAATGCGTTACCCGCCCCGCGGAAAATTTATGATCAAATTATACAGAAAAACATCGTGTCCGTTGAGTGATCGAATCGCAAAGAAGCTGACGTCGCTGGTTATTGCACATCAAATCATTGACATGGCGGGAGCAGCATCCATCGACGGGCTGCCGGATGAGATTGAATTTCCTGTTTTGAAAGACGGAAATCAAATCATTCACGGCGTTGCCGCCATCGACGCATATCTGGCAAAGTTGGAGAACGTTATGCGGGATTGGCAAAAATACCAATCGGATAGTTGCTATTCCGATGACGGGGACATTTGCTGAAATCGACGGAGATGCTTTACTCTGTTTCCGCAAGTGTTTGGATTTCAGCGATGACACTTTCAATTTCACCGGCGAGTTTGTTGAAAATTTTCCATGCGCCGTACAACTCACCCGCAAACCCCATTTTTTCCAACTCAAACGCCAGGCGCACCGCGGGTTGAAAGCCAAAACTCCCTAACCCATTCTTCAAGTTATGGGCATGATAATGAAGCGCCTTTGCATTGTTCTCCTGCAATGCCGTTTCGATTTCCGCCAATGTTTTTGGCGTTTCCGACAAAAAAATCACCGCCAATTCCCGAAGCAATTCCTCATCGCCTAACAATTTTTTTAGAACCGCCGGACGGTCGAGCTTATTTGCGGAAGGTTTTTGGGAAAGCTGCTTTTCCGGCATCATCACCGGGCTTGCCGTATCGAGATTATGAACAAACGCATCCATGTCCCCGATTTTAGAAATTTGCGCGGCCGGCGTTTGCCGTTCCTCCGGCAAATTTCGATATTTACGACGATTTTTCTGTTGAGAAATTGTTTTGCCCATTTAACGCCCCGATTCGTTAAAAAAGAATCGCTTAAAACGGTAAACGCGATAGTTTGATCACCCGATGAAACCCGTTTATTATGCTCAGCCGTCAAAACGGCGGCCGTCTCCCACTATAGAAAACTTCGATACTTTGTGCCGGCAACTTTAATTTTATAATTGTATTTCTCAACAAAAAGCCGTTCGGTGCATAAAACACCCGACGCACGATCACCCGTGAGCGGCGTTAAGCTTTACAAGGGCGCCATATTCGCGCAATAATCATCGCAAGGTAATGCGCATTACTGGTAAAAAACGATCCGGTGCTTATTCTTTCATTCAGTGGCTTTGAATAAAACGGATCCTTTTGGATTGTATTTATAGAATCGATTTTTTAAATAAATCGTTATTATTCAGCAGTATGGGAATCAGGCAAATTTTCCGTGAACCTAAACACGACAAACCTTGACGGTTTTCCGGGTGTTATTCAAATATCGCCAAAAATGTAAAAAATCATGGAATGTTTAAAATCCGCAAATAAACCTTCAAGGTTTTACGCTGCGATTTCAGGAAAAGTCGTATTGTAAACACCCAAAATTGTAATCGCTGAATAGTAACAATAAATCGATGTAAAATATAAATTAAAACACGTTGCCCAGGGAGATAAGCATGAAAACCTTTGGAAAAATCAAAGCCGCAACCCGGCAAAAAATGCTGCAAACCGGCGCGGCAATGCTTAAGAAATTGGAATGGCTGATGGCGCGGTATTCGCCGGTGGGTAATCACCGCTTTTTTGAACCGACTCAATTTCCGTGGTCCAAAAAGTTAGAAACAAACTGGCTCGCGATGCGCCGGGAATTGGATCAAATTTTGGAACATCAAAACAATTTACCGCTCTTCCACGACATTTCAGAAGATCAAAAAACCATTTCAAAAGATGAGAAATGGAAAACCTTTTTCCTGTATGGTTTTGGCTACAAATCCGAAAAAAACTGCGCGCTTTGCCCGGAAACCACACGGTTGATCGAAAGCGTGCCCGGCATGATGACAGCTTTTTTTTCCATTTTGGGACCCGGGAAACACATTCCGGAACATCGCGGTCCTTTCAAAGGGATCATACGCTGCCACATCGGTTTAAAAGTGCCGGCGCCCAAAGAACTGTGCCGCATTCGCGTGGACAATGAAACGCGTTTTTGGGAGGAAGGCAAAAGTTTGATTTTTGACGACTCCTATTATCACGAAGTGTGGAATGATACCAGCGGCACGCGTGTCGTATTATTTTTAGATTTGATTCGCCCCCTGCCATTTCCGCTGTCGCTGATTAACAAAACCATTATCAAAATAATTTCATTATCACCGCTCATTCAGGACGCCCGAAAAAATCAGGCTGCTTGGGAAGAGAAGTTTGATCAGGCTGCCGGGCAGGGACGCGACAGGAAAGCCCTAATTGAGCATGCTTGACGGATAATGAAAAGATCGCGTGAAAGCACACGTACATATCGAAAAAGAAATATCTTCGCGCGTCATTGATGGGAGGTGCGGCTTTTCAATAAAGCAACATCTCCTATCGCGATTTTGAGCGTGTTCAAAACAAAATCATTCCAGCCTGATCCCTTCTCCACAAATTTTACCAAGGCGTCAAATTAAATATGAGATACGGCGAAATGTGATTTAGATTTCGACAAACCGTCCGATAAAAATGTAATATCCTGGAATAAAGTACATTGCGGAATGACTTTTGAGTAAATGTATTCATTTGTGCTTCAACGTTATTGGTAATGATATGATTTCAAATAGTTATCGTTAATATACTTTTCCGATGCGTGTTTTCTCAAACAGTGATGCCTTACATGGTAAATCAATGACCACAATTTTCAAATGCCCGTCTTGCCGCAGGCTAACGCTCATTTCCGATAAGCAGCCCGGCGAAACAATGCGTTGCACAAAATGCGGCGCATCCGGGGAAGCGATGAATCTCGACGAAATTGGCAAAACGCTGATCCGGTGCGAGCATTGCGGTGCAAGGGGTATTGTTTTAAAAGAAAAATTCAAGGAGGCCATTTCTTGTCCAAAATGCCATCGGGAAATTCATCCACAAGTATCGAAAAGACAAAAGGTTAGCCCACATGATGTTTCAAAGCGTAAAAGCGCTGAACACGACAAATCCGACCCAACAGTGTCCCAAGATGCGATGCTTTCGACATCGCCGCGGCAAAAGCAGGAGAAAGCTTCCCACACCGCGGATGTTGCACCCTCTTTGATCGAGAAAACGCCCACGCATGAAGCTGAAAAGACTGCCGGTGAAAGCCCGCAATCCCCTTCCCCGGACGCTCAAACAGCGAGCAACGATGAAAAAATTCGGGGCAAACAGGCAAACGAGAGCGAAATAAAGACAATGCAACCCGAAGAAAACACGCTGGTTTTGGGGGATCAACACTGCGATAGGGCCGATGCGGAAACAGCGCATATTGAGCAAAATGAGCATTCATCGACGCCCGAAAAAACGGCTGCCGAACAGGCTGTCGAGGAAGCGCCTGTAAGCATTCAGACCAACCCTGATGACCAAGGCGACCGCAAGGAAGCGCCTGCGCCGGTTCGCCACAGCGGAAAAATTTTGAAATATCTCAACAGCCACGAAACAAACGGGTTGATCCAATGCGAGGCGGTGCGCTACTGGTTTCACCGGAATCAATTCCGGGAAAAAATGACCACCGCGACGCCAAGACCGGGAACCGTTGTTACTTTTTTGCTTAAAACTTCCAAAAAATATCCCGACCGGCAGGAGGCGCATGATATTGTGATCGAACCGGTCGAATCGAGCCGCAATAAACTGCCGCTTTACGAATGGGCGTATATTCGCAATGAAGAAAATGTTTACCGGAATTTAGCAAAGATGGCCCTGCCGGAAGATTGGGGGAATGAAAGAAACGGATTTCAGGAGTATCCTTTCCCGATTCTTTTTCAATATTTCCACAACACCTTTGCGCGGCTGCAGGATGAGGGTAAAATCATCGAATTAACGTCCGAGCCGGAAAAATCAATGGCAGCGTTTAACACCGGTTTGGTTGACAAACGCTACGAGCCGATTTATGCGCTTTTTGAACCCAATCCACGCGCGGCGGAAACCGGCGTTAAATGGCAGTTCAGGAGCTTTTGTATCGCCGGGGAACGGGACGGTCGGGATTTGGTGAGATATTTCAATCCCCTGCCTGAGCCGCCGCACTATTTTGAAAACGCCGCCGACCTGATTTACGACATAAATGCCGGTATTCCGGCGATTAACTGGGAACATATCCTGTTGGATAATATCGATCGGCTGCCGAAAAAATTTTTGGAACAATGCTGCGGCAGGGATGTGCTGAAGCGATATCGCGGCGGGCGCTCCTATGATTACAACGGTTTGCGTCGCCACATCAAACGGGACAAGGATTGCGAACGCACAATGATTGAACGGTTGAAAAGCGCGGTAGCCCTGGCTGTCAAAAAAGTGCGCTGGAACTACAAAACCGCCATTCCACAATACAATACCCGCCAAAAAAGCCTGGAGCTTTTGCTGCCGTTATGCCTGGTGAGTTCCGCGCGGGTCGATCTGGCGTTAGTGGTGGAAAAAACCGATTCGGGACGATATTTCGGCAAAACCATCCTCACCCCGGACTGGGCCTACAACAATGCCCGGCTGCTCTGCCGGCTGGACGGCAACTGGCTCATCCCAAAATCGATTCATTAACCGCCTTTTTGGCCGCCCGCCCAATTCGATTCTTGATTCAAACTGAAGTTTTACGTATTTTATGGCGCAAAAATCATACGCTCAAGGGGTTCACCATGAAAAATGTTTTTGTTGCGGCGACGCGTCAGAATGACGGCAAAACAATGGTGTCGCTGGGAATGTTCCATGAATTTTGTAAGCGATTTTCCAAGGTTGCCTACATGAAACCGGTGGGACAGCAATACCGGATTATCGATGGCGAAAAAATTGACAAAGACGCCGTGTTAATGCAACAGACCTACAATCTCTCGGACAATCTTTCGGATATGAGCCCGATTGCCGTCCCCCGCGGATTCACCTCAAATTATATTCGCAAAGGCAACCGGCATAAATTAGTGGATCGGGTTTCAAATTCTTACCAGCGGTTATCCGACGGGAAAGATTTTGTGCTGATCGAAGGCACCGGTCATGCCGGCGTTGGGTCCGTTTTTGACATGTCAAATGCCGATACGGCCAAATTAT
>CAYVDX010000110.1:0-9141 GCA_964450485.1 uncultured Calditrichaceae bacterium | reverse complement strand
CTCCCCAACCGGCGCTGCTCATATATACAAGTTGTTGCAAATTGAATACTAAATTATAGTATTCATCGTTGATGCAGGTGTTAATCGTTTTTTGCAGCAAATGGCAATTGGCCTGATCAACATAACCCGTCACCGAGACCAGCATTAAATGTGCTGAATCATCGATTGCTTTTGTTTCGATTTTGACGCCTTCTTTATCGCTCATTATGGGTACAGTGCATTTTGAGATTTATTGATTGTAAATTTAATGTTGTATAACAATTTATAAAAAATATGCGTTATTTGTAGTTATAAAAATAGTTTTTCGCACTGAGAATATCGGACGCAAAAATATTCAGTTCTCCTCAGCCACGTGTGACTGTGCGCATAAAATAAATATATTTGATATTTTCAAACGTACGCATTCTTTTTTGGAAATGCCGCTTGAAAAGAGGTAAAAGGATACAAATCCGTGATAATATCCAAACGTTTTAAGAATTTATTGATTCCCTTATAGTGTCGGATTTTTCCAAGCAAACCTAAATTAATTTGCGGCAAACCAGTGTCAAATTCCCAGGGATGCGCATAAAATATGATTGGTCGTTTTTCCTTTTGGCATTTGCGCATCAACGTTTTGGTAAGCGTAAACGGAAATAAACGAAAATAACCACCGCCGCTGCAAGGTAAGTTGTATTTTCCGAAAGTTGTCGTTGTCATCGGATATTCGGTTAATGTATCCTGGTTGCTCTGGTAAATCCGGTAAGGAAGACGCGGCGCATCGGGAATGCCATAGCGGTCATGGTAAATTGGAAAAACAGATGAGTCGTACCGGATGCCTTCCTCTATCATTATTGGTAGGGCCCAAAGCGTGGCATTCGTCACGGAAAACGTTGGGGCTCGGTAACCAACCACCGGTTCAGTTGAGAGCGAATTTAAAATCTGTAGAGATCTTTGTAAATCTGCGCGGAATTCTTCGGGCTGCATTTTTGTGATCATTGTATGCCCATAACCGTGCGAGGCAATTTCATGCCCTTCCTGAGCCGCGCTTGTCACTAAGTGAGGATATCTTTCTGCAACCCATCCCAGGAAAAAAAACGTTGCTTTCAGATTTTTTTTGGATAAAAAGGTAAGAATAATTTCCGTGCTTGCTTCCACGCGGCTTTCTAACTGATGCCATTGTTCCCGGGGAAATTTACCACTAAAAATTTCCGGGTGGAACCATTCTTCAATGTCAAAGGACAGAATATTCGTAAACGGATTCAATCACTGACCTCGCGCCGTTAATACCACCCAAATCGTTTTGTAAACAATTTGAAAATAGAGTTTCCAGGATTTTCTACGCGCTATATAGTAAAGATCGTGCTCTAATTTCTTCTTTACATCATCCAGCGTCTCATCGTAGCCTGTTTCTACCTGGGCATAGCCGGTTAGCCCGGGCTTTACCAAGAGGCGTTGAATATAATTTGGGATTTCAAGTCGATATTTCTCGACAAAATAGGGACGTTCCGGTCGGGGCCCGATCAGGCTCATATCACCTTTGATGACATTGAATAATTGTGGAAGCTCATCAATACGGGTTTTACGCAATATTCGACCGACTTGTGTGATTCTTGGGTCATTTTGAGTCGCTAATTGAGGGCCGTTGCGCTTTTCAGCATCTGAATACATACTTCGGAATTTATAAATCCGAAAAATTTTACCGCCTTTTCCCACTCGTTCTTGTGAATATAATACCCCGCCTGATGATTCTAATTTGATCGCGATTGCCACAAAAATCCATGAGGGCAGAAACAACAAAAACAATAAGATGGAAACGATCAAATCGATAGCGCGCTGAAGCTTCAACTCACGGGTGCCATCATCCATAACCAATAATGTTTTTAAGAACTTTTGATATAATCGGCTGTCTTCATAAATAGCGTCAGGCGGTTGTGAGTTCCCATTTTGGGGTGATTGTTTGGAATCTGGTAAATCGAATATCAGGTTCTCGCGCTGGCAAGTCTGGATAACTTCGCTGAATTTTTCGGTATCGTTGGGATCAACCGCTAAAAGAATTTTGTCAATGTTATGTTTCTTTACAATGCGTTTGATATCGTTTACCTCGCCAAGTAACGTTGGAAAATCGGTAATACTCCCCCGAAATGGTTCATTTGCGCGGATGTTGATAAAACCAATGATGTTTTCTTGTAAATGTAAATTCTTGTAAAGCGATTCAGCAATTGGCTGGATGCCCAATAGAGCGACATTTCCTGTCATTGTCGATTGTGTATTATGCTTTAGCCTGCTGTAAGAATTCGTTTGGAACATGGCGCTTTCTTTATAAAAAAAATATTTTTTTCTATCGTCGTCGTGATGAAAATTCTCCTGAGAAAAATGGAGATGTCAATGAAGCAAGTCGGATACAGCTCCGCCGGGTCAACTACAAACTTTATTTCAATATAGTTAACCGCAATTGTGACTCTATGATTAAACTCACATAAAAATTGCGATCATTTTTCAATGATCCGCAAACGAAGGAATCGTTGCAATAGTTATTTTCGAATGCAAATCGAGTATTTTTAGTATTTATTTAAAAAGAATTTATAAAAAATATTTTAGAAGATGCGATGTTCGGGAAAAAATCGTGATGGCGACACGAATAAATACTATATTCATTGAATTAATTCGCCTGAAATTTTCGATAGTTGGTAAAAATATTCATTGTGGTTTAATCCATCAATGTCGTTGATTTTGACAATCGTATGAAGTTATATTTTCAACTCATAATGTAACCGACAGATAAAATAATGCGTTTGACGATTCCAAATCAATTAACTATTCTACGAATTATTTTAACGCCTATTTTTATCGTCCTGATTTTAAAACGAACTGCAAATGATCAATTGTTTGCATCTGCTGTTTTTACCATTGCGGCTTTAACCGATTGGTATGATGGCTGGTATGCCAGAAAATTTGGCGTTATCACGCGGGTTGGGCAATTTTTGGACCCATTAGCGGATAAAGTGTTGGTGACATCTGCATTAATTACATTCGCAATACTGGACTATGTGGTTCCCTGGATGGTTTGGGTAATTGTCATTCGGGATTTTTTGATTACGTCTAATCGAATATTCGCATTATATGTTGGCAAGCCGATTATAACACATGTTTTAGCAAAATGGAAAACGGCCTTACAAATGTTAACAATATTTTGGATATTGATTTTTATTAATCTACAAAACTTTTTTTTACAAAGTAAAGCGTCATATCATGCAAAATATTTTGATCATATCGGCATTCCGATGCTAATGGTCGCCTTGTTGACAATTAGCTCGGGTGTGATTTATATCCGTGAGAATAAAAAGCTTCTACTGAGTAGTTTTAGAAGTCTTTTTCGCTGGTGATTGTTTTAATCTTAAAACGCATGAAAAATACGAATTAATCGGCTAAAAGTCAAAAAATTGTGTGTGGAAGTTTTTTAATTTTTGATGTTTGTGGAATTATTTTAAAAGCGCGGTTTATGCGGCATATTAAAAGCAGGTGATGTCGGGAAAAATGATAAGTCGATGAGATTGGAGGGGGCAAAAATAGTTGTAATAAAGTAAGGTTTTTGGGTCATTTGTCTAAAAAACGACCCGCCATCCCAGGTTAAATGTTTGTCCGGCTCCCTGGTTTTTGCCGATAAGAAATTTTGTAAAAAGCATTTCAATTTCGATAAACGAAGAAAGTTGATATTTGCCCCCGAACCCAAGTTGACCATAAAATGCAGTCCATTTTACGCCGCTCCAAAAGGGTGTGATTTCAATGGGAAAATAAAGCGTCCAGCGATTCGTGGCGTAATAGTTGTAAATCGCTTTTAACGGCGTAAAAAAATCTTCAAAGGGCGAAGAAAAGCGAATAACAAATCCCGCTTCGTAGTATGCCAGCCATTTCGGTTTTAAAGTCTGATCAACAAAAAATTGCGTCCACCATTGAACGCCGTCAACGTCTAAAAAGGGCGATTCTCCAGCGGTACTGCCATCCAGGTCATTTGCTACCGGGAATAATAGGGTTGATTGAATCGCAAATTTTGGTCGTTGCGGAAAGGGGTTGAATTTTACTTTTGGCGCAATTTGTGAAAGCGCCGTTCGGGAATTATCTTTATTTGAAAAATTAAAGACAGCAAAAGCAGACGTTGACTCGTCGGAAAAACGAACGGATTTGATAAATAAATCCAACCCTAAATTAAAATTCGGCGAGATACCGTAAAAAACCTCATTAACTCCGGTAAAAAATGTCGAGCGGCCATTTTGGACTTTTTTTATGCCTCTGTCATTAAAAAAAGCCGTTTGGGTGTATAAATTGTTAAATTGTTTGATCTCAATTTCGCCCTGCTTTAGTAGCGTTGAAGGTGTATAAGTCCGAAGGCTGCTATTTGAGTTGGCCGCCGGTGTGCGCTCCAGCGCATTTAACCGCCAATCGTACGGGATGTAAGCGATCGTATAATTTCGGGGGATGGGGGTTTTCAAATATTGATTTAAAAATTGAACCAGCGATTTATCATTGCTTTTAAAATCTTCCCCATACCATTTAAAAAGCTCGCTGACAAAGATTCTTTTATTTTCGGGATCAGGTTTTACGTAAAACGGATTATTTATTGTTTCGCGGGCCCGTTCGTCAAGCTGTTGATCCAGAATGCCAGGCTTAAAAGCATCGGTAATAATTTTTGGGCATCCCTTTGCCGCGCAAATTAAGGCAAAATGTATGCGACCATCTTTTTCTATTTTGCGAAGGCGTTGGTGTTCGATTTGGTCTAATGTCAAACGCTCCCTTGCGACGACAAATTTCCTTTTGTTAAAAAATCCATTCACATCCTGCGGCGATTTCAGTGGATAATGATCGACAACATTTTTAATCACTAACAAGTTATAGGCATTGATCCAAAAGGCTTTTCGCACGTTGTTGCGAATATGATCATCCATCTGAAAATTTGCAATGAGTTGAACAAGCGCGTCTAATTCCCCGGGATTTTCGGAAATTTTTTGGTAGTCAATACGTCCGTTTTGAACATGTTTTTTTAAAAAATGGTCCGTTTTCTCAAAAAAAATCACCTCACCAGGTTGGGCAAAAAGTTGAAAATAGACAGCAAACGTCAAAATGAATGTCAATGTTGAGGTCTTTGCGCGATGTACCATTAACCAATATCTCGAAAATATGTAAAATAAAATTCTATATCGGAATAAAATAAGAAAAAATTGTAACAGATGTATCACGCGAAGTTAAAAAACAATGGGATGTTAGAAAAAATGCAAAAAATCGCTTGTTTAAAAAGAAACGTATTTTGGGAGTCATGTTTTGCTGTTGTTCGTAGCCTTTTATGGAATTCGAAAAGTAGTGGCGGGGTGGTCTAAAAAGCCTTTTGCGATGATTTTAGAGCAAGGTTCAGCAACAGGGTGCTTGTCAAGCCCGCCGTTTTTATACGGCGGGCGGATCATGCTTATTTATCGAGACATCTACGCATATACAGCGGTTTTGCTTAATTTGTCGCATTGAATTGCAAAACCGGTTGTTCAATATGCCGGTAAATTGAGGAAATAAGGCTTTGACCGATCTCCTGCAAAAATAACCGGTGTGCGCATTCAAGGATCTCTAATCCGCTGGAGTACTTATCTGTTGACAATGCTTTGTTGAGGTATTCAATATTCTGTGGCGATGAATCCAGCCAGGCTGTTAATTCAGGAATGGTATCATAGGGTTCAATATTTTGCAAAAATTCTTCGGCTTCATCCCTGCTATCCGCAATATAAATTTCAAGAAGAATTCTAAAGACGCTTGCGTATGCCTCCGGGCATAATGTTCGATTCCCATAAGATTCCATTATGATATGCTGTTGCCAGTCAATATCTTTTCGTAAATCCCAAATTTGTTTACCAGTGCTCCCCTCTTTTTTGGTAAAATTTTTGAGAATCTCCTTTGATATGCTCCCAATTGTATTATTGTTTTGATCCATAATAAAAACCTCACGTGTTTAAAAATATAACCCAACTACAGTTAAAAATGTCGAATTGTTCTTTAATTTAAATTATCATGGCATTCACCCGGTGAGAATATTGTTTGAGAGTTTGTAAGAGTATAAATAACATATATATATGATTGTTTTATGAACTCGTTTCAATCAAATTTATATACCTGGACAATCTAACATATATAAATCGTTTCCCATGATCTTGGCAAAAAAAGCCTCCGGCCCGTCAAGGTCAGGATTTATTCGAAAACCAATTTGAATGATTATTGAGGAAGAACAACTCCTTTTTAGGAACAATTTCGATGTTAATAAACTAAATATTTCCTTCAAAAATGTGTCTTAGCCAACAAATATATATGTATGTTTTTTAATAAAAACCACGTAGGGTATATAATATTCGTTAAAACCGCATTTTTATACAAACGAAGGGTTTGCTCTTTGATCAAAACGTCATGCAATAACTTTTTAAACAGTCAAGGCCTCGGTTTATCAAAAAGTCAGGTTTATATAATCGTAATTTGCGCTTTCAATTTGATTTACCGATCCCATTCTTCGTGTGAAGCAATATTTTCTACTTCTTTTACTAAAAAGCGGAATTGTGAGATTGAGTATTGGGGCGTCCCCGGTATTGCAAAAGCCCGGCCGTGATAAATCATATATTGATTCCCGGCGATATTTACCGGACCATAAAAATGCATCTCTCTTAGCTTCTCAATAAAGGATTTACGACTACAAGCTGAGTTCATGCTCATGGTATGGCTCCTGGTTAAGATTAATACCGCGAATGACCGGCAATGAATGGCCTGATTTGAGACCCAATAGAATCCATCCTTCAAGGGCGGTTTGTAATTTGTTTTTGCAGGCTTCAGGGCTTTTACCAAAAGCGACAACCCCCTGGCATTGTGGAATTCTTCCCGCATAGGTACCATCGTCTAAACGAACGATTTCACCGTTTTTCATGGCGTGAAAAATGTAGTCGCTGAGTATCTTATAAGAATTCATACATAACTCCGCGAAGATAAGGTGATTAACAAACCAAGTGCTCGGAGACTCTTAAGCAGCGTGATATGTTGACGTAAATGTAGTGATTTAATGACCCTTAGATAAGAAATCATCCTCGGCATGACACGAGGAAACTTTAGTTCTTTGTGAAAAATCATCGCACCGTCGAATATTTCACAATCAGGTTGCAATAAACCGTCGGTTAGCGTTAATATTATCCTTGTCAACCATGAATTTGCGCAGGAGCAAACAATCGAATGATTGGAGTCGTAAAATGAAAAAAGCGGTTTGGTTGTCGTATGATTTAAGCATAAAAGGCGATTACGAAGGTTTATACTCCTGGTTAGATGATCAAAATGCCAAAGAATGCGGCGATAGTTTGGCTTTCTTTAATTTTGATATAAAAAAAGACGAACATCTTGCGGATAAGCTAAAACAAGAAATTGAAAATAGTGTTTCATTGTCAAAAAGAGATCGAATATACATCATCTACAGAGATGATAATAACAAGTTAAAAGGAACATTTCTTTTTGGCGGAAGAAAGTCTGCTCCCTGGACAGGGTATGGTATCAAACAAGTTGTTGTTGATGAAGATTTTTAAAATGGCAAAATCAATTTTAATCGACTCCGGATTTTGGTATGCTTTTTTTAATCAACGTGATCAGCGCTTTACAAATGCACAAAATCTATATGAGGATCATTTGTATCTACACACCTTGATATTACCGTGGTCAACGTTATATGAATCCTTAAATACAAGGTTTTCCCGCGGAATAATTTGGATCAAAGAGTTTAGTAAAATAATCACAAGACACGAGACCTTTTTGTTGATGACAGCGGGTATCGAAAACCTGCTTTAGATACATTCTTGTTGCCAAAAGATAAGCCCTTTAGTTTTGTTGATATTGTAATTAGAAATATCCTTGAGGATGATTCACTAAAAATTGACGCCATCGTTACTTTTAATGAGCAGGATTTTTCTGATATTTGCTACAAAAGACAAATTAAAATTGTTAATGGTTAATATGATATTGCATTTTGAATATCTATTATAAATCTTATCTCATACAACACATCTTACTATGAATAATTCAAAAACATGGACATCTATTTAACGACATTTTCAACGATTTTCTCCCTTCTATTTTATTCGGATTTTATAACAAAGTGATCATCTCGTATGTCATTAAAAGCAAGATTTTTAAGGTGGTTGGGCAACTTTTGCGAGCAATAGAGGGTAATAAAATTGCTCATCGGAATGACGCTAAAGTGAACCCCTTAATTATCGAAAGGAATTTCTTATGATTCGCAAGTTTGCCATATTTTTTGGATTGACGCTCCTGATTGGCTGTGGCGCATATAAACAGCTCAAACCCAAGCCGGAGGTTGTCCCCCGGGAAAGTTCCTATATTCAGATATTAAACAAAGATAAGAATTTTGAATTGAAAGCCGGGAAGCGCTATTATGTGCAATTCCCAACACTTCAACAAAACAATTTTTACCTGATTTTACGGGTTGAAAATATGAGCCAGCTAAAATCATATCTCACCCAAACATTTGATAAAAAGCCCAAAACGCCGGACACACCCGTGGCTGATCAAAGCAGCCAGGCGGATGACCTGGAGGTTTACGAAATCAACGCAGGCACGCCGGTTTATACCTGGGTAATTGATGAAGTGCGCAGTGATATGAAACTCAATCTGGAGTATCGCTATGTGCCGATTTGGCGCTATCGTTTTGAAACAAAATATTCGGAATTTCAGCTCGTTTTATCAAAAAACAAGGCGGATCGGGAAAGATTCGCGGCGATCGGGATCAGCCTTGATCCCGGTAAAATTGATTATAAACAAGAACTTGCGAGTTTGGAACGCAAAACCGAACGCCTGACCACGCTCCGGGGAGACTTAGCGGAAATCGAATCAATTTTTCCGGCGGCAATCAAAAATTCGGATGATCAGGCGTATCTCGATTACGTGGGGATGAAACGCGAAACGGACGAGGAATTGCAGTTCCAGGAAGATTATCACCGCCTGCTTTCCGTGTTGGAAAAAGCCCGGGAAAGCCGGTTCAACAAAGAGTCTTTTGTGGAAAATATCCCGGATTTTCTGGACTTTTTTGAACACCAGGATCGCTACCCGGAAAATGTGCGGCGGGAAGTGGAAGGCGCGGTTTCCGAC
>CAYVDX010000109.1:7693-9183 GCA_964450485.1 uncultured Calditrichaceae bacterium | reverse complement strand
GAGCGGAGATGAACACAGCGATGGTACTGAACAATAATCTCGAAACATTTAATCACAGGAGTTAATAATGTTTGACGTTTCTACCGATGTAGTACTTCATGCTTCCATTTCACCGGAAAGCCTGAGGGCAACCATTCATTCACTGCTTAAGCAGCCCGGGTCCATTAACCAGGTATTTATCCTAAATGATGAAGGCGATCCAAATCTTCAGAAAGCATTGGACAGGTTGGCTGAGAATGCCTTTAAAATCAATTGGGTTATATCCAAAGGCGCGCTGGGATATAATTTAAACCAGGCATTCAAGAAAAGCGGCGCAACATATATTTTATATATTGATAATCGCGAAAGTGAAATCACTCTAAAGCTCGGCGCATTGGATCTGTTCCGGCTGGCCATGAAAAACAATCCGGGCGCGGGTATGGTTTATACGGATTATGAAATACCGCAGGAAGGGCAAATTCAGGAAATCCATTTATTAAAACATCACATAGGTAGAGTACGGGATAACCAGGATTATGGCAAAGCCTTTTTCCTTAGAAAAGAGGCGTTGCAGGCAGTTGGTTATCTGGATGAGGCGATAAAATTCAATACCCTGTATGACCTTCGTCTGAAACTATCGGAGAAATATGAACTTACCCACCTGGCAAACCGATATGCGGGATCTCTATATCGCGCCGCGGCTGCCGCCAGGGGACAGAATGTTTTTGATTACCTGCTGGCCTCAAAAGAAAGCCAGATCGAAGCAGAGCGGGTTGTCACGGAACACCTTAAACGGATAAACGCTTACCTTGCCCCCGGCGCGCATTATGCCCCGCGCCCCCCGGCTTCGGAAAGCGCTGATCTGAAAGCTTCGGTAATCATCCCGGTAAATAACCGACCGGATTTTATCGCGACCGCGATTGAGAGCGTGCAGAACCAGACCGTCAGAGAAGTGGAGGTTATTGCCGTGGTAAACGGCGGACCTGATGACCCCACCTGTGAATCAGTGAGAAGATATATGGAAGGCGGAGATCTGTACGACGCCTCCAAGCCGTCTGTTCGACTTCTGGTTTATGAAATCAATAATTTAGGATTGTGCCTGAACATGGGCGCGGCGATTGCCAGGGGTGAATTTTATGTTCAACTGGATTCCGACGACCGACTGAAACCGGACGCCGTGGAAAAAATTCTTGCGGTATATGACGAAAACCCGAATATCGGCATGGTGATCGGCTCTTACGAAGTATGGGAAAAAGATGAAGCGGGTAATTATTCCCGAATGGAAGCGCTGCCGGTGGTCACCCACGATGAGTGGACAGAAGAAAACGGCCGCAACAATCTTCTGCGAATAAACGGCGCCGGCGCTCCCCGTTCTATCCCCATTCAGTTGATTCGTGATCACGGCTTTAGCGTAAACGAAGAACCTTATGCGCGTAACTATGGCGAAGATTATCACATGGTGTTACAGATTAGCGAAAAGCACCGGATTGGCAGGGTTTGGGATGCTATTT
>CAYVDX010000109.1:0-7683 GCA_964450485.1 uncultured Calditrichaceae bacterium | reverse complement strand
TTCGCCATTCCGGTGGCACCGACCACAGCATTGATCAGGCAACCATCGACCGCAATGATGAAGCCAAGGATTACATGCGCGCCGCGGCGATTAAGCGGCGGATTAAACTTAACCAGGATTAATATTCATTTTGACAGCATGAACAGGATTGACCGGATAATAACAAAAAATAATCAATTAAGGATTTTAAATAATCCTGTTTTATCCGGTTCACCCTGTCAAAAAATCTACTTCAGCATTGTCAAAGAAGATCTCGAGGAAAAATAATGAAGGATATTCTATTAATCGGAATCGATGGCGGCGCTACCAAAGTGAGCGGCTGGCGGGTTTTTGCGGATGAAGAGAAGCTGACCTTTAAACTAAGTAATGTTAGTTCTTCAAAATCTTATCATGAAATACCCGGTTTTTTAACGGACTTCAACCCGGTTGCCATTCCCGAGCAGCTTTCGGAAAGGGACGCCGGCAACATCCGCCCAACGTCCGCCGAAAAACAACAGGAAGCAGTTTATGTTGAAGCCTGCGCCCGGGTGATTGGAGAATTATGTGAAAAGGAACCCGGTAAAAAAATCTTGGCGGGCATTGGAATGCCGGGTTTGAAAACAGCAGACAAACGCGGCATTTGGGTCGTGGCCAACGGGCCGCGAATGCTTCATTATGCGGATCTGCTGGAAGCGCGCCTGGCGAAAAAAGGCATCGAATTCCAGGCGCCCATAAGCCGCCTCGGCAGCGACGCTGATTATTGCGGAATAGGAGAAAACTACGCCGACGACGGTTTGTTCAGAAATGTGCAAAACGCCTATTATCTCGGCGGCGGCACCGGCGTGGCCGACGCCATGAAACTGAACGGCGAATTGCTCCCTTTTGATGCGATAAAAAATTGGCTGGCAAAAACCTGGGAAATGAAAAGCGCGGACGGACGCACTTTGGAACGCTTTACATCCGTGGGAGGCATGCAGGCGGTGTATGCGGAAATATCCGGGAAAAAGCTTTCGGATTTGAACGCGCAAAACATCTATCCTTTGCAGATTGCCGAACTTGCCGTAAAAGGAGACCGCGCCGCGCAAAAAATGATCGCTCTGGCAGTGGAAAATCTCAGCCTGCTGCTTTTTGAACGCATCACAAGTCTATATTCCGGAAGCCAGGGCGTTTTTCAATTTGTCAATCCCAATCGTCCCCAATTAAGCAAACAGCATCCTTACTTGGGAAGCGTTTTTGATTGCATTATTATCGGGCAGCGATTGGGCGAGTTATTCGATTCGGATTTCGGAGAACAGGCGCTTCGCCGCCCGGTATTTGAAAAGCTCGGCGCGCTAATTTCAAAGTCTGATAATCTCGATATCGAAGCCAAAAAACATTATGCGGACTTGAATAAAATTATCAAAACCTCCAAACTCCGGGAAGCGCCGGCGTTGGGCGCGGGGATTGATGCTTACCTAACCGATAAAGGATGACCAAGCATGTTACAGCCGGGAATTATTCCTGATTCTGAACCCGTTTTGAATGTCGGCATTGTTTTACCGGAAGACAAGTACACCTCGGTAGAGTTGGTTCTTCCCGGGGACATTTCCTGCCAAATCGCGCTTTCAGGGCGCACGCTTGCACCGGCAACCGGTGAAACAATCTTTTTCAAACTTTCAAAGGATGGAATAAGTTTTAAATTCAGGGAGCGGGATTACCTCGCTCGCGATATTATAAAAATCAGTCCGCTTGAGGATATACAATCGCCAACGCCTCAATCCGGTATCAAACTAAAGCAAGTTATCAGCGGCCGGGATTTCCATTGGAAAAAATATATTGATGTATTCCTTCCCGGAAAGGTGATTTTAAAACCCCATGAGAAAAACCTGGTAGTGATAAACACATTACCGATTGAGCACTATTTGGCCTGTGTTGCAACATCTGAAATGGGAGCAGCCTGCCCCATGGCGTTGATTGAAGCACAGACAATTGCCGCCCGCTCCTGGATGCTGGCCAATGTCGAGCAGAAACATACCAGCCTGGGCATGGATGTTTGCAACGATGACTGCTGTCAAAGATACCAGGGCACAACCTTCCTGACGGAACAATCGCTAAAAGGCGCTTTAAACACTTTTGGACAGGTGCTCATTTATGACCATGCGATTTGCGACGCCCGTTATTCCAAAAGCTGCGGCGGCGTTATGGAATCTTTCGATACAATATGGGGCGGCCAACCGCTGGATTATTTGCAGGTAAAAGCAGACGCATGGGACGCCCTCCCGGAATGGCAAAAGCCCCTTTCCGATGAAAAGAATTTTGAAAAATGGATAAATAGCTCCCCGGCCACATTTTGCAGCCCCACTGTCATTCCCGAGGAAAACCTGTCCAAATACCTCGGCAACGTTGATGAGCAGGGACATTATTTTCGCTGGCAGGAGAATATTTCCCAGGAAGAAATGACGACAATTATGAATCGTTACCACCCTATAAAAGCCTCTGCCATCAAAAAAATTGAAATTAAAAAACGAGGCGGTTCGGGAAGGAGCAATTTTCTGACAGTTCATTATCTTGATCAAAAACAAGAAGCGCGGTCAATAAATATCACAGATGAATTCAGCATTCGACAGTCCATGCATCCCAAATTTCTCTACAGTTCGGCATTTCTTGTCCAGGCGGAAGACGGCGGTAAAGACGGAATTCCATCCCGTTTCATTTTACGAGGCGCCGGTTGGGGACATGGCGTCGGACTTTGTCAAATTGGAGCGCTGGGAATGTCTTTGAAAGGTTTCTCTGTAGAAAATATCCTTTCACACTATTTTCCCGGCAGCCAACTAAAAAAAATATACGAACCTGAAAAATTCATCACGCAAGGCCGCAAGGAAATCACAAAACATTTTTTGTGAAAAAATCTCTCTTTTAATCCAATGGGTTTTGCGTGGGGACTAAATATTTTTGCAGCCCCTTGCTGCGTTAGGAATTAAACAAGCTAAGTGGAGAAATAATGCAAAAGACCACTCGTTCCCCCTGGTTTTGGGTGCCTTCCTTATATTATGCCGAAGGTATTCCCTATATTGTTGTTATGACTGTTTCTGTAATTATGTACAAACGAATGGGCATTTCCAACACGGATATTGCGCTTTATACCAGTTGGCTATACCTGCCCTGGGTAATCAAACCTTTGTGGAGCCCTGTCGTCGATATTTTGAAGACCAAGCGGTTTTGGATTATCATTATGCAGCTTATCATTGGAGCTGGCTTGGGCGGTGTGGCATTGACAATTCCCGCGTCTGATTTTTTTCAGTACACCCTGGCCTTTTTCTGGCTGCTGGCTTTTAGCTCGGCAACCCATGATATTGCCGCTGACGGGTTTTACATGCTGGGTCTGTCCAAACATGAACAGGCTTTCTTTGTGGGTATAAGATCTACATTCTACCGTTTTGCGATGATTACCGGCCAGGGATTGTTGATCATTCTCGCCGGTTTTATTGAAAGTAATAGCGGTCTGGAAAATGTTGACCTTCAGGTAAGGGCAAACCCGAATATAGAGATCGTTCAATTTACGCATCCCGATTCCCTTCAATTGCAAACGAACGGCGCCGAACAGCGAATTCTTGCCTATCCTGAAAACCTGGAAATTGCCGCCAAAAAACGCTCAAAAACAGAGGTGGATTCAATCGTTCATTTTGCCAATGAATGGAATGTCCAAAACGGGCACGCCGCCCGGGAAAAAACACCCCGGGAAAAGAAAGCGGGTGAATCCTGGTGGACGCGAAATGTCTCCGGGAAACTTGAAAATTTTCTGCGAAAAAATTTTGGAAAAGAAGTGGTTAAATCGCCCGGTGATTTTCGCGGCAATATTGGCATTGTTTATTTTTATCTCAACAAGAAGCCGGAAGCAGATGAAAATATCGTTGTGAACTTTGGCCGCACCGGCGGGGATAAAAGCATTAGTCTTCTTGGCGCTCCCGCGATCGGCGGCAGGATGGTGTTTAACCAATCAAATTGGAATAAACCGGCGCTGGCAATCATTCAACTGGATCCTAAACTGGATAAAATATCTGATGCTAAATTTCAGGCGCAGTCAGGTAATATTCCGCTTGCGTGGATGATCACCTTTGCTGTGATGGCCGTTCTCTTCATCGTGTTTTTTGTTTATCACAAATTTATACTTCCCAGACCGGATTCGGATAAACCTTACCGGCTCGAAAAATCCTCTGATTTTATTAAAGAATTTGTCAACACGTTTGTCCTGTTCTTCAAAAAAGACCAGATCGGCGTCATTTTAGGCTTTTTGCTGCTCTACCGCATGGCAGAATCGCAATTGGTAAAACTCGCTGCGCCGTTTTTGCTGGATGCCCAGGAAATGGGCGGGTTGGCGTTAACCACCGGCGAAGTAGGATTTGTTTACGGCACGATTGGTCTGCTATTCCTGACCATTGGCGGGATACTTGGCGGCTATGTTGCATCCAAACAGGGATTAAAGCATTGGCTCTGGTACATGATTGTTGCCATCAACCTGCCGGATGCCGTTTATATATATTTATCCTACGCCCTCCCGGATAATTTTCTGACAATTAATATCTGTGTAGCCATCGAGCAGTTCGGATACGGTTTTGGATTTACCGCCTATATGCTGTACATGATATACGTTTCCGAGGGCGACCATAAAACCGCGCATTTTGCCATTACCACGGCATTTATGGCTTTGGGGATGATGATCCCGGGAATGTTCAGCGGATGGCTGCAGGAAATTATCGGGTACCAGCACTTTTTTATCTGGGTTATGATCGCCACCCTCCCCGGGTTTCTGATCCTCCCCTTCATTCCCCTGGATAAAAACTTTGGGAAAAAGACAGAAGCGGAGCGATCTTGAGCGGTATATCGGTACCGCCAATATCCGCAAATGAATTTTATTTTGACGGGATCATCGGAATATAGCGGAAGAATTATTTTGATTATAAATATTTGATTTATTTATTTTTATGGCTTTAAAATTTATCCGGTTTATTCTGCCAACCCTTAAAAAAATCGGGTGTGTTCACGGGTATTGCTTTTTTAGCGCCGGTTCGGTGATTTTTGCATCCCGGCATCCATGACGACCGGAAACCGTTTACCCCGATCAGTGTAATTACTTGCTTGGCATGGCATGAATTCTTGTTAATATAGTATGGTTTCTTGTTAAAATAAACGTAGAAAATGATATTTTTCTTACTTTTATTGAGTGTAGATTCAGTTTTACGTAAAATATTACCGCATTTCGTTGACCCCTACTCCGCAAGGAGCCGCTTTGTGGCGAGGTTTTAAGATGTTTAAGACACAAATTGCCATAACTATCCTCCCCCCGGCAGGGTATAAATTGGCACATACATCTGACTTTTTGAAAAGTCACTCCCGCCGGGCAGGCTGTTGGAAATTAAAAAATTAGCAACGGATTTACCCGGATTTACACGGATTTACACGGATCGATTCAAATAAATCGAAATAATTCATCAAAAAATACTTAAATCCAGTAAATATCCGTGAAAATCAGTGGCAAAAAAAGGCTCTGAAACAGCCGCCGGGGCGGGTGTGAAATATTTTTCAATACACGACAAAACTTAACAGAACATGGAATCTACACCCCTTTAATTTGGAAACGATTTATTGTCCACCGGTTTACATGGGAGCAATTACCAATGTGCTATCCCGGGAAAGTTGAACCAAATATCTTTCCCGGAAATTTTTTCTATCAACTTAATATCTTTTTCAAAGGTTGTTTTTTGTGAAAAACTTCATTCTTTATCTTTCCGCGATATTTTTTCTCGCCTGCGCCGGCAATCGCACGGATTTATCAAACCCCACGGCGAATTGGGTGGAGAAGACCCTTGCTTCCCTGAGCATCGAACAAAAGGTCGGTCAAATGATGATCCCGGCCTACCGCCCACGATTTTATAACGAAAATGATCCACAATTTAAACGCCCGGTAAAACTGGTAACGGATTACCACATCGGCGGGGCTTATTTTTTTCGCGGCAATCCCTACGCCGTGGCACGCAATATTCAACGCCTGCAAAATGCAGCAGAAATTCCTTTGTTGATAATGACCGATCTCGAATGGGGCTTGCCGATGCGGATCAACGGCGGCACCAGATTTTTGCAAAATATGGCTGTCGGCGCTACCGGTTCGAAGGAATATGCTTATGAGATGGGCAAAATTATCGCGCGGGAAGCCAAAACCTTGGGCGTACATGTGGCGTATGCCCCGGTGATTGATGTGAACAATAATCCCGACAATGTCATCATCAACACCCGTTCGTATGGTGAAGACCCGGCGTTGGTGGCGCGACTTGGCGCGGCATTCATTCGCGGTTTACAGGATAACGGGGTTTTTGCCGCCATGAAGCACTATCCCGGTCACGGCGATACCGATGTTGATTCTCACCTGGGATTGCCCACGATTACAGTACCGGCAGAACGGATTCGCAACCTTGAATTGAAGCCTTTTCGGGCAGCGGTAGATGCCGGAGTGAAGTGCGCAATGGTAGCCCACATTACTTACAGCGCCTTTCCGCAAATGGAAGGTCGCCCGGCAACGCTGGATGCTTATTTTGTTCAGGAAGTGCTGCGCAAGGAAATGGGCTATGAGGGGCTGGTGTTAACCGACGCCATGGGTATGAGCGCCATCACCAACAATTACTGGAGCGGCGAGGCAGCGGTGATGGCCATTAACGCCGGGATGGATATGCTGCTGGTTCCTCCCGCCTTTGAACAAACCTTTAAATTTGTCGTACAAGCCGTGCGTGATGGGCGCATTCCCATGAAAACCATCGATGCGGCAGTGCGTCGCATTTTGCAGTTAAAATTTGAAAAGGGCTTGTATCAAAAGCCCGTCATTGATTTAGATAATATCGAAAAAGTGGTTGCCGCGCCGGCCCATTTGCAAAAAGCGGAAGAAATTGCCAACGCCGCGATGACTTTGCTGCGCGATGATAAAAATGCCCTGCCCTTTGCCGCGGAAACGCTCGATTCCGTCCTGGTGGTAACGATTACCGACAGGAAGAATTCCACCGATGGCGCATCCCTGAACCGGGAAGTGCAACGGCGGGTTCCTTTTGTAAAAACAGCCCTGATCGATCCGCGTTCCACTCCGGAAGAAATCTCCGAAATTATTTCCGACGCGAAGTCCGTGGACGCTGTTATCAGCGGCGTTTTTGTGACCTGGGGCAGCCACAAAGGCTCGGCGACCCTGCCAGACACGACCTCAAAATTGCTAAAAACCTTTTTCACCATCGAAAAACCCATGGCCGTCGTTTCTTTCGGCTCGCCGTACATCCTTCGCAAAATTCCCGAAACGCCTTCCTATCTTTGTGCGTACGGCACAAGCGCCCTGGCAACTCGCGCCGCCGTGCGGGCTATTTTTGGCGAAATTCCCATCACCGGAAAATCTCCGGTTTCCATTCCCGGTTTTTACAAAATCGGCGACGGTCTGGAACGGCCGGCGCGAAAAATGGCATTGGTAAAAGAGATAAACGACGATATTTTTAAAGACGCCTACCAAATTTTGGAACAGGCAATTGCGGACTCGGTTTTCCCGGGTGCGCAAATTGCCGTGATTCACGATGGTAAACTGATCGCCAGCCGGGGATTTGGTCATCAATTTTATGATCCCAATTCCGCAAAGATCGATACAAAAACAATTTATGATTTAGCGTCCGTCACCAAGGTGATCGCCGCGACCACTGTTTC
>CAYVDX010000108.1:0-9200 GCA_964450485.1 uncultured Calditrichaceae bacterium | reverse complement strand
ATCCTGACATTATTTATACGCCTTTGGACGATCGCGAAGGCGTTTTGCTGCATTTAAAAACCCAGCGATATTATTCGCTGAACGAAACCGGCTCGTTGATCTGGCAACATTTGCAGGAGAACAAATCGCTGGCGGAAATTTCGCAAACGCTCCGGGAAAATTACGAGGTTGAGAACCCGCTGGCATTTGCCAGGGAATTTGTGGCGGATTTGCGCCGCGAAGGGCTGGTGAAACAGATGTCAACAGAAAAACGATGACACGCACACGTTTAAAATATGCCATTCGCGAAGCCGGGCAGCGGGACGTTCCGGCTTTGGCAAAGCTGTTTGAGATGGAAGCGAAACTGCATCTCGATCTGCTGCCGGTTTATGAAATGAGCGCGGATTTTGACTGGCGGGAATATGTAAATCGAAAATTGGGCAAACGCGCTAAGGCGATTTTTGTCGCGGAAACGGATTCGCAAATAGTGGGATATATTTATTTACGCGTTCATCCCGGTAAAACGGAAGGCGGCGGTAAAAACCGAAAAGCCCGTTTTTGGCGTAAAAAGCAACGCGCTATCGGCCCGGTTTTAGCGCAAGACGCCGGCGTGATTAAAAACTGTTTTGTTTTGGAAAAACATCGCCGAAATGGCGTTGCAAAGGCATTGTTTGACAATGCGTTGACGTGGTTTCGTCATCAGGGAGTGCGGCGAATCGCGTTGGGCGTTTTAGCCAATAATCCACCGGCCGTCCGGTTTTGGGAGCACTGCGGTTTTCATCCGTATCGCCTGCTGATGCACCGGGAACTTTGACGGTTTGCCGCGCCAAAGCCCCCTTCCTTGCATCGAACACCTATCTCTATTTTACAAAAACTTATAAACCCAAACACGCCGATTGCCGGCGATGTCGGTAATCACAACCTCAATTCGCGCGCCGCTGCTGCCGGTTGCGGTCACATTCAAGGTGCTTTTATTAAAGCTCTGGATTTGCCCTTGCACCAGACTCTGGCTGTCCACGGAAAGCGCAGCCCCGCCGGTAAGCGATTTTACTTCGACAATGCCCAATGGAAAATTATCCGTAAAACTCCCGGTAACCGTGCCGCCGCTGACCGTGGCAACACTGACTGTCGGCAGGTTCGTATCCGTGGATTTGTCGTTAATGCTCCAGCCGATATCCTGGTAAACCGGCAACGTCAATCCCACCGAATGATCGGGACCGGTGTAAGAGGGTTCCATGAGTTCACTGGGAGTCAGCGCCGTGCTAAAGTGAGATACTGATGAACCCGGCTGATTGGGATTCGGCCCATGCATTTGCACATGCCCGTTCAGAAAACCGCCGGTCAGGATGGCGGATGCTTCCGTGACGCCGTTTGTGCCCGTCCAATGCAAATTCGGATCGGCGATACTGGCTG
This sequence comes from uncultured Calditrichaceae bacterium, assembly GCA_964450485.1. Taxonomy (GTDB): domain Bacteria; phylum Calditrichota; class Calditrichia; order RBG-13-44-9; family J075; genus JACKAQ01. The sequence continues at coordinate 7,808 of CAYVDX010000108.1, read as the reverse complement.
CCACGCGTTGTGCGTCCGTCATGCTGGGATAGTCAGAAGGCGTTGCCCCGTGGTGTTCCAGGTTGAGCATGTAGGTGTCATCTCTTCCTACAAACTTAGCGCCGGTTGAGAGGCTAACAAATGTTTGAAAACCCAGGCCATGACCGATTTCATGAAGGACAACCGTGACAAAATCGATGGTGCCGGCAGGCGCTTTTCCATCCACGCCTAAATACCAGGAAAGGCTCTCTAAACACCCCGTTGTACCAATATTAATATTAAAACTGGCTGAAATATCAGCATTGGCTCCGCTTAAATCGAAACCGGCCAGAGAATTTGCCAGCGCTTGCGGATACCATGTATTAGCCACTGGTGCATTTGTAAAATCACGGTGAACAGTGGTTGCGCCGGCAGATCCTAAAACCGCGGAATTAGCGGTACAGCTTAAGGGATCCATCGTTGCATTGACGAGAATGGTCACCGGGCTGTTGATACATGCGCCCCAAAGATTGGCGGCAAATTGAAATGCGTAAAGGTGAGCGGCGCCCAGGGTTGTGGCGGGATTGCCGCCGACAGGTGTAAACGGCGTTGGATCATTAAACCCTTCACCGGCGCCATCATTATTGACAACGGTGATGGTTGCCTGTGCCCGGACGCTCTGGAAAGAAAAACCAATAAAAAGAAGAATAATTCCATACAAAAACATCCAATTCATGCGTTTGTGTGCCATGTTCAATTTCTCTCCCTGACTTGATTTTTTATCTCAGTTTTTTCTGTTTTGTTTTGCGTTTGCAAGTCTGTTGCGCCGGATAAACACGGCGCTTTCAATTCCCCCGCCGTCGTCACCGAAGCAGCCATGACATTTTGAAAACGCCCTTGCAAATCAACCATAAATCCGCCGCCGGGCGCGGGCACAGGCTGCAATCCCGCGGAACTGGTACTCACCGCATTTTGCAATTCCGGCGTCAACTGAAGCGCGCCGCCGCCAACCGGGTGATCCAAAAACCGACCGGTCGCGGGATCGATATATACGCGATACCCGGACTGCCCGGTTGCGGGTGCGGTTGCCTGCGTTTTAGTTTCGGAAGCCCGCGATTTCTGTAATGCGTCATCTTGCTTTTTGGCAAACAAATGATCACGGCTCAGGAAAAAAACCGTGAGTAAAAATAGTGCCAGTGAAATACCGTACAACCCTCGTTTTTTCATAACTACCTCCGCGTTTTGACATAGAAAGGATCATTTTATTGGATCAAAATCATTTTTTTTGCCGCCGAAAAACTGCCCGCTTCGAGCCGATAAATATAAACGCCAGAGCCTACTTTTTCGCCGCGTTCATCGCGGCCGTCCCACACGGCTTGATAGCTGCCTGTTTCCTGATTCCCGGAAATAATCGTTCTCACCTTTTGTCCCAACGCATCGTAGATTACAATTTTCACATCGCTGTTCATCGGTAATTGATACGTGATGATTGTTTCCGGGTTAAACGGGTTGGGATAATTTTGCAACAGTGCAAACCGGTTGGGCAAAACGGGGCTTGTTGTCGCTAATTTCAAGCGATTCACCGCCGGATTGGAAATTTGAATGATGCCGCCATCCGGCAAAACGCGCCGGGCAATTTCCTTGCGCCCGATCAATTCGATGATTTCCACCGCGCCCGACAGGTTGCTCCCGCGGACGGTCAGCGGAAAATGCAAAGCTTGCAATTCGATCTGCGCGTCATTTGTTTCCGCGATGCGAAAATTGCCGCTGAATCGTGCGTCAAACCCGGAAACGCCAACCGGCGCAACCGGGGGCAGGCTGAAGGTCCGTCGATTGATTTCCGCCGGCAATCTCACATCAAAATAAAGCGTTTGAGAATGTTGACTTACATCGGATATTTTCAACGCTGGAAATTCTGTCAAATCAAACGGTTGGGCAGCAAGTTTTTGCGATTGACCGGCAACGCTGCAACTCAGGGAAATTTGTCCGGCGCCATTCGCCAGCACCCAATACCCTTTGCCGCTTTTAATCGTATCCGCCGACACATACGACCCCTCGTAGCCGAACAGCGTGCCCGGCGTTATCACATTTCCCGGGTCGCTGACCGCGCTGAGTGGCACGTCGCAGTTGGGCCCGGCGATCAAATTCCAGCCGTTATTCAGGTTTATCGTGCAGGATTCCAGCGGCTGGCCGGTCACAGCGTGGGATGTTGCGTTGGGAAAATTTAACCAAAACCCTTTGCAGCGAGCCAAATGAGTTTCACTCTGATAGCTGCCATCATAGCTAAACAGCGTGCCGGGCGAATGATCGGGATACAGCACGGCAGCGGCGGAATCTTCCACAACCAACGGCAGACCGAGCAAATTCCAGCCGGTGATAAATGACTGAGTAACCGTTGCGGAGGCGTCGTTGGTGATGAGGATGTGATCGATCCAGACGTTATCCGACTGAATCCCGGAAGTTCCGCCTTCAGTGTGCCAGTAACGAATGCCCAGCCAAACCGGCGAACCAATCATTGCCGGATCATTCAGGGGAATTTTTATTTCGTGCCAGGCGCCGGTTGGTCCCTGCATTTTGAATCGCCCCAGGTTAAAGCTAAATGCGGACGAAGCGCCCTGTGGATCTACCGTGGAAATCCAGACCTGGATGGAATCGTGATTGATGCCATTATCCGGGGCGCCGCCATAAAACCGCAGGGTATCGCCGGTTTCGACAACCGGCAATTGCGGCGAAATGAGCCATTCGTCGATCAACATGCCGTTGGCATTGGTAAAATTGCTGGACCAAAAAAAGGTGGAAGGCGCTTGCGGATCAACATTTAAGCCGTTTGGAAAATCCAGGATACTCACAAAGCTGCCCACCGTGGGGCCGTTGGCATCGCTGCTCTGATCATCATTCAGAACAATCCAATCGAGCGCGCTGGTATCCGGGAAAGTCTCTTCATACTTAATTGCACTGTTAATACGCGACAATAACGGTTGATGTATCGAGCGATATGTTGGGTCGTTTGACCGCTGCGTGCGAAGCGTTTTTGTTTGCCCGATAATGAAGCCGCTTGTCACCGGTAAAGCGATTAGCACCCATAAAACACATTTCATTATGTCGCGCATCGGGAAATCTCCGGTTTATTAAAACACAAAACGCCATCGGTTTTTTCACATCCAAATGGCGTTCAATTTTCCATTCTGACTGTTATATTTCAGTAGTTTGTCTTTCTTTAAAAAATCAAGGAACAAAAGACCCCACAAACCCTGTCGTAACTTCGGGCAGGGCTTCATGGCGTTTTATGGTGGGTTTTACAAACTTTTTTTTGCGCGGCACACCCGGTTTTTTTTCAATGTTTTGGTTCGTTAAGGACTCCTTCGGGGTTATTTTAGTTTCTCGTTCATAAGGCATTGGTATCTCTCCATGATTTTATTTAGTACTTACCTTTATTGCATCAAGATCATATCCCGGAAAACCCGGTCCATGCGGTGGAATCAGGAAAATGTATCCACTAAATCAAAGAAAAAACTGAACGCGCTGCATGTGTTCAACGCCGGGTCAAAGGAAACCACAAACGTTTCACCTGCGACAAAATCGGTTTTAAGACTTCCGGCGATGCCCAGGAGGTTGGTCGCCGTAAAATTGGCGGGAACGATAAATTCATGCGCGTTTGAACCGGGATTTTTCAGCACAAAAGTGACTTTTATGGAGCGAAGATTGCCGCCCGGGTTGCCAAATGTGGTCGCGCAATTATCCTGGTTTAACGCTTCGTAACTAATGGCAAGGCTCTGGATTTCGCCATTGATGACCGCGTTGATCACTTCGCTTCCCGCGCCGCTTTTGCCCAGCCCGGTTTTACCGGAGGTAACCAGTCGTCCGTTGTGATACACCAGGATTTCCCCGGTTTGTTCGTTGATTTTAAAGCCAAAATTACCCAGGTTTCTACGCTGTACCGCTTTTGTGCCTTTGTTTTTGTTGGTCACCGAAGTGGGCAGCCGCTCGCAGCCGCTGAACATTAGCGCAATCCCTAACAATACTGCGATCATCATTTTTACAATAGAAATGGTCTTCATAACACTTCTCCCATCATTTAAAAGTCAACATCTTGATAAGTCGATCAAAGAACGTGATGTATGGTATGGAAGTAATTTAAACATTATTATTAAAAAATCAATTTTTTTCTTCCGGCATCCGTTTTTTTTGATTTATAGCACAAATTTTGGGTTAATTGTCAATTAAAAAAAGCATCCACCCGGCGATTGCCTTTGTAATCCAATATCAACGCTTCAGTACTTACGCTGCTGCCGGTTCCCGAAAAACTCACCGAGGGGCCGGAACACACTTTTTTCATAAATCAGTTGCATGAAATCGCGCGACCTGATAAATTAACTATGTTTTTATCAAAAAAACGAGTAAAAAACATAGTTTAATTTCCATGACCCATTCAAATATCCTTTATCGCAAAATTATTCCCAAAATCAAAAACGACCTCGAACATCACAAAATTCAGGTATTGATCGGATCCCGGCAGGTCGGAAAAACCAGTATTTTGAGATATTTGCAAAATGAATTGACCAACGTTATTTACCTGGATATGGATCGTTTGTTCGATGTTTCCATGTTTGAATCAGCCGATGCCTTTCTGCGTTACATTCGCGCGCATCAACAGAAGCCCGGGGAAAATGTGACTGTTTTCGTCGATGAGTTTCAACAAATACCGGAAAGTGGTAAAATTTTCAAAGTCATCCACGATCACTATCCCGATATCCGCTTGATCCTTTCGGGATCCTCATCTCTGAACATCATGAAAAACCTGGGCGAGTCAATGGCCGGCAGAAAGCGAGTTTATGAAATTTATCCGCTCGATTTTGAAGAACACCTCCACTTCATCGGTCATACATATTACGATTTTTTTAAAACAGCGGAAAACTTTGATTACCTGCCGGAAATTTTCCCCGAATTAAAACATGTCTTTGAAATGTTCCTGCGCCATGGGGGATACCCGGCAGTGAGTTTGTTAAACGATTCCGAGGAAAAGATTGAAGAATTGAATGACATTGTTAAATCATACATTGATAAAGATATTAAAGCGTTTTTCAACATCGATAACCTGCTGATCTATAACAAGTTACTGCGCCGGCTCAGCCTGAATATCGGCAATTTGTTGAATTTGCAAAGCGTCAGCGCCGACGTCGGTTTAAAACAGCGGAATTTGGCGCATTATCTTTACCTGCTGATGAACACCTTTATCATTGATCTGCTGCCGCCGTTTTACCGGAATAAGATCAACGAACTTAAAAAGATGACCAAGCTTTACTTTTGGGATACAGGTATTCGCAATTTTTTGATCGCCAATTTTCAAGCGCTTCCCCTGCGAACCGATATGGGGGCGTTGGTGGAAAACGGGGTGTGGAGTGAATTGCGGAAAAATAAATCCCAGCTGACAGAGATCAAATTTTGGCGAACCACCGGTAAATCGGAGATCGATTTTATCATTTTATATGAGGGCGAAATTATCCCGGTGGAAGTGAAATACCAAAAGCAGGTCAAAACGATTCCCCGCACTGTCAAATCTTTTATTAACAGCTATGCCTGCCGGCGCGCCTATGTGTTGACCCAATCGCAAACGTTTGAATTGACCTATCAAAACGCGACGGTGTCATTTTTACCGGCGTTTTTTAGCGGTAAAATCCCGGGGCAACTGGCGCAAAAACAATAGTGTTATTGGGTAAAAAGATTTACAAAAACGCATACACCCACACCCGGCGATTACCCGCCGCATCGGTAATCACCAATTCCACCTTTGCCGCGGCGCCGGTTTGGGTAGCAACCAAACTCACCGCGCCGGCCGGCGCAGTGATCATTTTTTGTCCCGCCCCGTAGGTTTGCACGCCGATTTGCACCGTCACATTGTTAGCGGTTTACACTTCCACGGAAATGACGCCCGCGCCAGGATCGTTCAGCGCGGCGTTCACCGTGTTGCCGTCCGCTGAACTAACGCTGGCAGTGGGCGGGTCGCTTTCGCCGGCGTTGATTTGCCGGAAAACGGTGTAGCTGCGCGCCGGAATATTGATGCTGATCGCGCCGTTGCCGTTCACGTCAACCACATCGACAAAATCGTCGGCGTTGTTGCCGGTCAGGTCGAACAAGCGGTCGCCGATGGCCAGGTTCATGCCGGTTGCATTCACGCCGTGGGTCACGGTCAGGGGCACGTTGGCAAAATTTATCGCCACGATGACATCTTTATTGGACGCCATGCCGCTGAGTTGATAGAGCAAGGTGTTGCTGTAAAACCCGGAGGAAAAATTTTGATGATAAGGCCTGCCGATGCGGCTCAAATAATCGCGCTGGCTTGCGCCGAAAATGCAGCTCTTGTGAATGCTGACCAGCTCATCGATCTGGTTTTTCAGCCCGAGATTGTAATCATCGAAATAAGACACCGAGGGCAGGCCGATCCGGTTGGTGGTCAGCGTGCATGCGTAAGAGAGAATCGGGGTATTTTCCACCGGCTGGTTGCCGTCGCAATGGTTGTACACCACGTTCGCCACGGCTTTGATGCCCACGCTGTTGAACCGCGCAATGAACGCATCGACATCCGCGCGCGCCAAAGCCGGTTGCGCCCTGGCCAAATTCGCCCAGGTCGAACAAATCCCGGGGATCATCGCCGTTGCTGTTGGAACCAAAGCTGGCCCGCGAGAGCGGGGGCGGCTAAACGTGGGTGAAACCGGCGTCCGCCAGTTCCCGCGCCTTGAACCGCGGGGTATCGGCCCACAGAAAGCCGTTGGTTGTTTTGGGACAATCCCAATACCAGCCCTGCAATAAAAAATTGCCCTGGGCAGTTGCAGGACAATTTTGAGAACACCTGCTCAACGCTAATGAAATGTAAAAAGGGATGTAATATTTGCGCATTGCAGTTTCATCTTTTTCATAAAATATCACCGGGTATAGAGATATTAATTTGAGTTATATGTAAAAACCGGTATTTCTTTCAAAACTTTTTTTCACATATTAACAATCTTTTCATTTTTACAAATGTGATTCGAGTCACCGGCTTTTTTCGGCAAAACCAGTATTGTAAAAAACCCTATAAAATTTATAAATTCTCTTTGAAATCCACACATCTGATCGGTTCGCTAAGTGTTTAGTGAAAATATCTAAACAGTGATCAATGTTACAAATAAAGTGGATAATGGTTATAATTCAAACCGATTTATTGAACAAGTGAAACGAATTTGGAGGAGCCATGAAGTGGTTTTGCGTCTTGTTATTGACTCTTACGTTAACAACTTTTGCACAAAATCCAGGAGATATTATAATCACTGAGATCATGCAGAACCCCGATGCTGTCACGGATGTAAACGGCGAATGGTTTGAGATTTACAACACAACCATCAGCGATATCAATATCGACGGATGGACAATTAAAGATGACGGCAGCAATAGCCATCTCATTGATAATGGCGGCACGCTGACCGTTCCGGCAGGCGGCTTCTTAATCTTAGCCAGAAATTCCAATTCGAGTACTAATGGTGGAATTAGCGCAAATTATCAATACTCCGGTTTTCAATTAACAAACACAGGTGATGAAATTGTGTTAGTTGCACCAAACAATACTGAGATAGACCGAGTAAATTATGATGGAGGGCCTAATTTCCCTACTCCCACAGGCGCGTCTATGATATTGAGTGATTTTTCAGTAGATAATAATCTCGGCAGCAATTGGGCAACGGCAACCGCCCGAGAAGCAAATTTCACAGGTAGCACAACAGATTTAGGTTCGCCGGGCACGCTCGGAACCGGTCAAAAAATATCGAATGACACGAATCATCCTGAAACTTCGCTCACATTCGCAGCCGCGACTTCTG
>CAYVDX010000107.1:0-9288 GCA_964450485.1 uncultured Calditrichaceae bacterium | reverse complement strand
TCATCATGGAAATCAAAGGTTCAGGTAAACTTTTGCGGATTTACATCGGCGAAAACGACCGCTATCACCGCCAGTCGCTGTTTGAGGCGATTGTGCTGAAACTGCGGGAATCCGGTCTGGCCGGGGCAACGGTCATTCGCGGCGTCGAGGGGTTTGGCGCAACCAGCCGGGTCATCCACACCGCGCGGCTGCTGCGGCTTTCGGAGGATTTGCCGGTGCTCATCGAAGTGGTGGATCGCGATGATCGCATCAAAATTGCCATCGATGAGATTGGCGCAATGTTGGAAGAAGCCAAATCCGGCGGACTGATGACGCTGGAAAAAGTGGAAATTATTCGCTACAGCCCGGATGAGGAAGAGCGTGAAGCGTGAGGCGTGGGGCGTGGGGCGTGGGGCGTGGGGCGTAACTTGTTAAGCTTCTACTGCCCTTGCTATTTTAAAACTAAAAGACTATATTAAAGTAGTCGTATTAATATGGTTATTTCAAGGAGGGCTTATGCAAGTCGTTGCCGTAAATACCTTAAAAGCGAAATTATCGCAATATTTGAACGCGCTTCAGGAAAATGATGAACCGATTTACATTACGAAGCGGGGAAAAATTATTGCGTGTTTACAGCGAAGCGATCCGAAATCCATTAAAGCGTCGATTGAAAACGAATTAGCGGGTACGCTTCTTTATTATAAGGATCCGACGGAACCGGTTGGCGAGGAGGATTGGGAGGCGCTAAGTGATCATTCTTGATACACATGCATGGCTTTGGTATTACACAAAAAATGTTGACAAAATTTCCACAATCGCCATGCAAATGATTCAAACAAAACGATACGGAATCAGCATCATTTCCTGCCTGGAAATCGCGCTGCTTGTGGAAAAAAAGCGTATTCAATTACAAATTCCGGTCATGAGATGGATCACGCAAGCGGTCAGACACCCGGATCTAACCGTTATAAATATGACGCCGGAAATTTTGGTCGCATCCACCCAATTGACAAAGTTTCACAGGGATCCGGCAGATCGTATCATCGCGGCCACATGCCAACAATATGACTATCCTTTGATCACAAAGGATAAAAGAATCCACAATTGGGGGCAAATCACGACGATTTGGTGATATTCATTGCGACCGTTACATTAAAAAAAAACTTTTAAGAAGACCTTATGCAAGTCGTTGCCGTAAATACATTAAAAGCAAATTTATCACAATACCTGAACGCGCTTCAGGAAAATGGTGAACCGATTTATATCACGAAACGGGGAAAAATTGTCGCTAAATTAGAAAATTACAATAAAGAAAAAGGCTGGGAAGAAGCGCGAAAACGTTTAAAAGGTTCCGTCTTGCATTACGAAGGTGAAACGGAACCGGTTGGCGAGGATGATTGGGAGGCATTAAAGTGATCCTGCTGGATACGCATGTCTGGGTGAATTACATCGGAGAAAATCTCCATCGCTTATCACAGCCTGCGCTTAAAACAATCGATAAAACGGACTACTTTGGGATTTCGGCAATCAAAAACAACGAAATTTTACAATGCAACATTTGCGTAAGCGATTAATTTTACTTGCCTTTTTCGCCCTCCACCTTACCGCGGCAGCGCAATCCGGCAAAACATTTTCCGACCTGATTCCTCCGCTGCACCTGACCGCCGGACAGACGGATACCGTGCGGGTCAGCGATCTGTTTTACGCGGAAAATTACCCGTTAAATTTTTCGGCGCATCCGCACATCCAAATAAAATACGCGCAATCAACCCGCAAGCTGATCCTTGCGCCGGCGGCGGATTTTGAGGGCATGACGCTGCTACGATTCTCCCTCGGCGACGCGGAATATCACATTGCCGCGCAGGTGGATGTGCAGATTACCCACACGTTTCGCTACCGGCCGGCGCAAAAGCCGCAAAAAATCAGCGTGTTCGGGCAATTCAACGCCTGGAATCGCAATCAACTGTTTTTGCGGGATGCGGACGGCGACGGTGCTTACGAAATCACCACACCGCTGGCGCCGGGGCGCTACGAATACAAATTTTTTATCGACGGCGCGGAAAGGCGCGATCCCTCAAATCCCGACAGCGTGAGCAATCCCTTTGGCAGCTACAACTCCGTTTTGACCGTGCCGCCGCGGCATTCCGGCAAGGCGTTTCTGCACATTTTGGGGAAAATCACGGCGGACGAGGGCGCGCAAGTTTCCTTTTTTTACGAACGGGAAAATCAGCCCGCGCCGCTGCGCAAATCCGACGTCATCGCGCTGCTCAATAACCAACGGCTCGACCCGGCGCACATTCAAATCGCCGGCAATCGCATCGACATTACCTTTTCGCAATCAACCCCAATTTTTGACAAAATACTGCGCATCGGTGTGACGCAAGCCGGGCAAACCACGCCATTGCAAAACATTCGGCTGTCGGATTTACGGCCGTTCAGCCGAGCGGATTCATTCGTTTGGCAGGACGCCATTCTCTATGCCATCATGGTGGATCGTTTTTACGACGGCGATTCCAGCAATTCGCGGCCGGTGCAACACCCGGAATTGTCGCCGAAAGCCAATTTCATGGGCGGCGATTTGCAGGGCATTTTAGATAAAATCGAGCAAGGCTATTTCGATTCGCTGGGCGTGAATGTGCTGTGGATTTCGCCGATCAATCAAAATACGCCCAACGCCTACCGGGAATGGCCGGAACCGCATCGCTGGTTTTCCGGGTATCACGGGTACTGGCCGATTCACCACGAAAAAGTGGATGAACATTTCGGCGATATGGCATTATTTCAGAAACTGGTCAAAACCGCGCACGCACGCGGCTTGCGGGTGCTGCTGGATTTTGTATCGAATCACGTGCACCGGGATCACCCTTTTTTCCAACAGCATCGCGATTGGTTCGGCAGCTACGATCTGCCCGACGGCCGCAATAATATCCGCCTGTGGGACGAATATCGCCTGACCACCTGGTTCGAGCCGTTTTTGCCGTCGTTTGATTACCTGGGATCGCCGGAAGCGCTGCAAACGATGACCGACAACGCCGTGTGGTGGATGCGCGAAACCGGCATCGACGGGTTTCGGCAGGACGCGGTGAAGCACGTTCCCAACCGCTTTTGGCGGGAATTGACCCGGAAAATCAAGCGGGAATTTGGCGATGCGCGCAAATTTCAAATCGGGGAGACCTTCGGCAGCTACGATTTAATCCGTTCGTACGTGAACAACGGACAGTTAGACGCGCAGTTCAATTTCAACCTGTATTACACGGCGCGATACGTGTTTTTATCGCCGGCGGCCAACTTTTCCGCGCTGGCGGATGAATTGAACAAAACCCACGCGGTTTACGGCATGAATCACCGGATGGGTAACCTGATGGACAGCCACGACCAGGTGCGCTACTTCGCTTTTGCCGACGGCGACCTCTCGCTGGATTCGCCGGACGCCGCGGAAATCGGCTGGAAAAATCCGCCGCAAGTGGATCACCCGGAAAGCTATCAAAAAGCCAAATTGTATTTAGCCTATTTGCTCACCATTCCCGGCGTGCCCACCATTTTTTACGGCGATGAAATCGGCATGACCGGCGCGGCCGACCCCGATAATCGCCGCATGATGCGTTTTGGGAAAGACGTCAAAGCCGTGGAAAAACAGATGTTTAGCGACGCGTCAACGCTGATCAAACTGCGCCGCGAACATTCCGCCCTTCGTCGCGGCGATTTCCAGGTGTTGCACGCGGATCAGAACACTTTTGTGTACCTGCGTTCCGATGTGAACGAGCGGGTGGTGACAGCGTTGAACAAAAGCGAGCAGCCGCGGAATATCGCGGTAAATTTGCCCAAATTCTACAACCTGACAACCGCAACAGATTTGTTATCCGGGCAAAAAATGAAAATTTCGGAAAACAAATTGTTGCTGAATTTACCTCGAACAGGATGGCAAATCCTTGAAATCAGCAAATAGCGTTGTGAGTATCTTTTCGTCAAAAAATCATCCACGAACCTGTTGATTTTGCGAATAATTTTATGTTTATTTCAGTTGAACGCGCTAATCGTTCGGGGAAAATGTTTTCCAATTTTTTATAAGGAGAGAAATGATGTTCGATGAAATCACGCCATCTAAAAAAAACGCGCGGACATAAAAAAAGAGGCAAATGGAAATAATTCTATCCGGCAGATCAAAAACGAAATTGCCCTGCGCCTGTTATCGGAATGGATGGAAGAAAATTCCGGCTATGATGAACAGAATTGGGATAAAATAAAAAAAATGATCGAAGCAAACAAGTTGTCCAACCGGAAGCGCTTTGATGAATAAAGCAATTGCGAGGTTCGCAGAAGTTTATTATCAAACCCTGTGGGTAAATCAGCTAAATGGGAAAATACTCAAAAATAAGGATGAAAATCCTATCCGGTAAATCTGATAGAAATATAAATTTTTTCGACCTTTGCCGTTTGCTTTTGCGCATGGGTTTTAAGGAGTGAATCAAAGGAGATCACCACATATTTACTCGTGATGATCTCCCCGAAATTATCAATCTTCAGCCTAAAAAAAACAAAGCGAAACCGTATCAGGTTAAACAAATCAGGAATATCCTTGTGAAATATAAACTCGAAGAGGCGGATGATGATTAAATATGAAATGATAATCTATTGGAGTGACGAGGATCAGGCGTATATCGTGGAAGTGCCGGAGTTGTACGGATGCATGGCGGATGGACAAACATATGAGGAAGCCGTTAAAAATGCGGAAAAAATTATAAAGGAATGGATAGAAGTAGCAAAGGAACAGGGGCGTCCAATTCCTCAACCCAAAGGGCGACTAATGTATGCATGAACAGAGTGTTTCCATTCATTCTTGACCAAAAATTGCTAACAAAAGTGATTTCAATGGGAGAATTCTGGCAGTTGAATAAATTTTCCAACATCATTCTTTTGTTCAAAATCTGCCTGATCATTTGCGGACTTTTCGTGATTTCCTGCGAGAAAGACATCGCGCCATTGCAGGTTGACGAACGCGGAGAAATCGCTTCCTTTTGGGAATTTTGGGAGAATTCGCCCGGCGACCGTATCAATGCGATTACACAGAATTCTCATAATGATTTTATCAGTTCCGCTGATATTGGAATCAAACGATCCACAGACGGCGGGCAAACCTGGGAACAAATTTCGGATGAATTCGCAATGACGCTTGAAACAGATCCCGTAAATGATGCGATCTTCGGCGGGTTTACCGCCGGTTTGACGGGTTGGTTAGAATATAGCGTTGATAATGGAAAAACCTGGCTGCAACCCGATTCCGGGATAGACAGCGATGTTCAGCGATTTCTCTTTTTGCCGTCGGGGACAATTTTGGTTGGCGGCACGACTCACGATGAATCGCCCGGCGGGATTTACCGTTCCACCGACCACGGCAAGACCTGGACGTCTTCCCCGCTGGGATTTATGATTGGCGTTCCGGCTTTGGTTAAAACGTCACAAAACACCATTTTTGCAACAATATTACACTATCTTGACCATTCTATCAATGGCATTTATCGTTCTTCAAATGACGGCAAAACCTGGAAAAAATTATCAACCACTTTTGAAAACGCATTTCCCTATCGCCTGGTCATTAGCTCAAAAGACGAGTTGAACCTGCTGACAACCACCGGTGATTTTTATCTCTCGAAAAACCAGGGGGAAACATGGCAATTCGTCACAAACATTGAACGCGCGGAAGATATGATCATTGATCCATTTGACAATATGATCATCTCATTTTATGATCAGGAAAAGCAGTCGTTCAACATCTTGCTTGTTAAAATTGACAATGGCGTTTTCACGTCATCAGTGCTGGAAGGTTTGCCAAAAATGTCATACGACATAAAGTCCATGTATATTGACAGGCAGGGTTTTGTTTATATCGGCACATTAGATAAGGGCGCGTTTAAAAGCAAAATGCCGCTGAATACCCTCACGCCTTGATACCCCAAATCAAGGATTTGTTTCGCCATTTTCTTTAACCGACGCAACCTTTGGCAACGAGGTCGCCAGGCTCCCAAGGAATGAATAAATCTCAAAAACAAAAAAAGGCGTTCAACAGAACGCCCCCACCATAAAAAATGAATCCGTGAATATCCCCGGCAACCCGGGACAAGCTCTGTAAATCCGCCTGCGCCCTTTGGTGCGGCAAAAACCAACTTGTGATTGACGCTTACTCCTCCACCCGCTCCAATCTTTCGATCAAAATCAAATGATCCCGCGACTTCAGTTTTTCCTGATCGACGAAGCGCAGCAGGGTTTTATAATCGGGATGCTTGATTTGCACGACGTGGCTGCTGTTGCGATCCACCCAAATGCTCAACGGCGATTGCCCAACCATTTCGTCGTCGATAGTGACGTCGCAATTATCCGGCGCGGTGTTGATTTGCAAACGAATCTTTTGCGGCTTTTTCGTAATTTCTTTAACCACCTCTACGTCTTTTTCTTGCACAGGCTGTGTTTCCGCTTTTTGCGCTGCCGGCGCTGCTGCCTTTTCGAGCGATGGTTCGGCAGGTGTAACCTCACTTTCTTCAACTTTTTTCAGTTGTGCTGCATTTTTTGACGTTTTAGGGACTTGCGCGGAAAATGAGGTCTTGGGATTTTCAAATGGCTTTACTGATTTTTCAGCGGCTAATTGCACCGATTTTAACGGCTTTTGCGCCACGGAAAAAACCGGTTTTTTATTCAACAAAAAGCCCTGCAAATCTTTATCGATTTCCACGGCTAATTCCGTGATCTGCCCATCCGCTACCGGCACCAAATCATTGGCAATCACTTTTGTCTTTATATTTTTGATTCCGTCATGCCAGTGGTAAATACCGCGCACGTTGTAATATCCCGGTGTAAGTTTCAGTTCATAAATATAGTTACGCGTGCCGTTATGAACCCGGTTTTTGGGCAAAATGAGCTGATCATTGACAAAAAGCTCAAAGCGATTTTTATTGCTGTGGGAGAAATCTGCGATGTTAAATGCGCGGACAACCATATTTACCGGCTGCCGAGCTTCCGGCTTTTCCAACGCTTTTACCGGCTCAATGCGATTCACCGCGCTCGTTCCGACCAACCCTTTTTGAGCGCTGCAACTAAAAACCAACACACTCCCAACAACGCAAAATAAAATTTTGTTTAACATGGCAATTCTCCTACATTTTTTAGGGAAGGCGAAAAACTAACAGATTTTTAAAAGTATAATTTAAATTCTTTGTTATCTTGTTAAGAAGATATACTTTTTACTCAGGTGAAGGGATTTCGGTTCAAAAATGGTTAACATTTTTCCCGGAATTGTAAGGAGTAGCACAATAAATCTCTGAAAATTCGTCCCTGAATGTGGCGTTCAATCATTTAGACGAATTTACAGATAAGGTATTTACAAATGACCGATAAAAAAGTGAAAATATCACAATTGTCGATCGAAGCGTCGCCGCCTTTCCATTTTGCGCAAACCGCTTACTCGCACGGGTGGGTTGTTTTGTTGCCGAATGCCTGGTTGGCAGATGCGCAGACCGTGCGGCGCGTGGAGAGATTATCCGGTGGAAAAATCGTTTCTCTAAAAATTTCCGGCAACGGCTCGGTTGCACAACCGCGAATCGCAATTTCCGTGGCGCATTCAGACGCGCTGTTGCCGGCGGAACAATCGGAAATCAAAGCAAAAGTGGCGCACATGTTTCGCGTGGATGAAAATTTTTCGGAATTTTACGCGCTATGCCGGGAGCGCGGCGAACCCTGGAATCGTTTGAACGACGGTTTGGGTCGCTTGCTGCGTTCACCCGATCTGTTTGAAGATATCGTCAAAAGCATTTGCACGACGAACATCGCCTGGAGCGGCACCAAACGCATGGTTTCGGAAATTGTCAATGCGTTTGGCGAACCATTTCCCGGCGATGAAGCGCAGCGGGCGTTCCCCACAGCGGAATCCATTGCCGCGGTTTCAGCGGCAACATTTGCCAATGCGGTTCGGTTGGGCTATCGCGCGCCGTACGTGCATTTACTGGCGCGGCGCACAGCCTCCGGCGAGCTGGATTTGGAAGCCTTTCGCGATCCGGATATTCCCACTCCTGCATTGAAAAAACGGCTGCTGGACATCAAAGGCGTGGGCAATTATGCCGCCGCGAATTTGCTGATGCTGCTGGGTCATTACGACGACTTGGCGATCGATACCGTATTTCGTTCGTTCGTCAGCAAAAAATATTTCAAGGGAGAGTATCCCTCGGATCAAAAAGCCAAGGCCATTTACGACGACTGGGGAAAATGGAAATTCCTGGCTTTTTGGTTCGACCTGTGGCAAGGGCTGGATGAGAATTTATGAGATTTTTAAAAAGTGTGCCAACTCCGAGTATTCAAATCAAACCGGAATAGCCAACATGGAATTTACCGCCGAAAAAGAATTCGATGATTGCGAATTTCGCGATCTAAAATGCCGCGAGGAAGACCTCACCGCCAGGCATTTCTCCAACTGCGTTTTTGAAAGATGCGACCTTACCGAAAGCAATTTTTCCGACAGCAAATTCTCGGAATGCCGGTTTCATCAGTGCGATTTGAGCCTGGTGATCATCGACGGCTGCAAATGGATGGATGTCCGGTTTGAGGATTGCAAAATCGCCGGGGCCGATTTTTCAAAAAGCAATGAATTTATGCTGGAAATCAACTTCTTCAACTGTTTGCTCAATGCCGTGAATTTTTCGGATTTGAAGCTGCACAACACCGCTTTTAAAGCATGCGCCATCCGGGAATGCGATTTTGTCAACGCCGACTTGAGCGGCGCCGATTTTTACCAATCGAATTTGGCGGGCAGTCTTTTTCACAACACCAATCTCTCCAAAGTAAACTTGCATGAGGCAACTGAATTTGCCATCAATCCGTTGACCAACAACGTGAATAAACTCAGAGTCTCGCTGCCGGAAGCGCTCACTTTGCTGGAATATTTGGGCGTCATCATTGAATAAGCGGCGCGGCGCAAACCAATTTTCGGGTAAAATTAAGCGAATTCGGCTCAACTTCTCATTTGTTGATTTAATTTTTGGATATTTCCCGCCAATTTGATAACTTCGCGTCACTTTCATTTTATGGTCGCGCTTAATTTGCCGAAGGCTTCTGCGTTTTCTACCTACGAGAGATGACCTGCTAATTCCTGCGATAATGTAATTTACAACATATTCAATCAAGAAAAAACCCAACATTTATTTCGGAGGTAGCAAAATATGGCCTGTCAAATTACCGTCATAGATTTGCGGGGCGTCATCCCCGGGTCGAACCAGTTACCGGTCGAGCTTGAGGTCACTGGCACGGCGCAAGAATGCGACAACGTGT
>CAYVDX010000106.1:0-9301 GCA_964450485.1 uncultured Calditrichaceae bacterium | reverse complement strand
CTTTCTTTCATAACAAATGTCAATATAAAATCGGAAGTGGCGGATCAATGGCATGGGGGGCAAAATTTTACTATGCAAATATAATATATTGTATTATATTTGCATAGTATGATTGAGCGACTCGCCAAACAACAAATTATCGCCGCGCTGAAGCGAAGCCCGGCGGCGGCGTTATTGGGCGCGCGTCAGGTTGGCAAAACCACCCTGGCGTTGAACATCGCCGAATCGATTCCGTCGGTTTATCTCGACCTGGAAAATCGCCTGGATCGTCAAAAGGTTCAGGATATTGAGGTGTTTCACGCGGCCAACCGGGATAAACTCATTATTCTGGATGAAGTGCATCGCCTGCCGCAACTTTTTGTCCCGATCCGGGGAATTATTGATCGAGAACGCAGAAAAGGGAACAAAAGCGGGCAATTTTTGTTTTTAGGCTCCGCATCGCTTGAACTTCTGAAACAATCCGGCGAGTCCCTTGCCGGGCGCATCGCTTATACGGAGTTGTTTTCCATCAACATTTTGGAATTTTTAACGGCAAGTCAGTCGCCGGGACAGGAGGTGTTATGGCTGCGCGGCGGGTTTCCGGAAAGCCTGCTTGCCAAAAACGACGCGGACAGCCTGGCCTGGCGGAATGATTTTATACGCACTTACCTGGAGCGGGATATTCCCCAACTTGGACCGCGGATTCCCTCGGAAACCCTGGAGCGTTTCTGGACAATGCTGGCACATAACAAGGGCGGGCTGTTTAACGCCGCGCAATTTGCGCGAAATATCGACGTTTCCGGCGTAACCATTGCCCGCTATCTCGACCTGATGGTCGATCTGTTTTTGGTGAGGCGTTTACAGCCCTGGGCGTCCAATATCGGAAAGCGGTTGGTGCGTTCGCCAAAAGTTTACATCCGGGACAGCGGTCTTACCCACGCCTTGTTGAACATCCGCCAGTATAACGATTTATTGGGGCATCCCGTGGTTGGAGGAAGTTGGGAAGGCTTCGTTATTGAGAACCTGCTCTCGGTTTTGCCGGTCGGGGCAAAGCCTTATTTTTATCGAACCGCCGGCGGGGCGGAACTGGATCTTTTACTGGAATTCGGCGCAAATGAGCGCTGGGCAATTGAGATTAAAAGAAGTTCAGCGCCTACCCTGCGCAAAGGATTTCACAGCGCGTGTCGGGATGTAAACGCAAGCCGTAAATTTGTCGTTTACGCCGGCGCGGATACCTTTACACTGTCGAACAACATTAAGGCAACCTCGCTGCAAAACATGATGCGGGAGATACAAATCGCCGGATAGAAAAACGACAACCATATCAGCTTTTATCACTACATCGCCGTGATCACCGTGCCGGTATGCCCAAAAATCGCTTCGAGCGATTTTTCAATGGAAGTGATGATCACTTTTTTACCGCCGGATGTTAAAAAATTGATGGCGGCCTGAATTTTCGGCCCCATGCTGCCGGGCGGAAAATGCCCATCGCGCAAGTATTGTGCGGCTTCATCAATCGTCAAATGATCTAAAAATCGTTGATCCGGCGTGCCGAAATGAATGGCGACCCGATCAACGCCGGTCAAAATCATCAATTCTTCCGCGCCGATGTTGCTTGCCATGACGGCGGACGCCAAATCCTTGTCGATCACGGCGTCCACCCCTTCCAGCCAGCCGTTATCTTCCAAATACACCGGAATCCCGCCCCCGCCCGCGGCAATCACAGCGATGTCATTTTCCAACAAGCCGCGGATGATGTTCTTTTCAATAATCTGCACCGGCTGCGGAGAGGGAACCACCCGTCGCCAGCCGCGTGCGGCGTCTTTTTTTAAAATCCAGCCGCGGCTTTCGTGAAGTTTTTTCACATCTTCCGCGTGATAATACGGCCCCACAAATTTGCTGGGATTTTTTAAGGCCGGATCATTTTTGTCCACCAGCGTTTGGGTAACCACGCAGGCAACCTGGCGGGTAATGCCCCGGTCGTGCAGCAGGTTTTGCAGGCACTGCGCAATCATATAACCCATGCCGCCCTGGGTATCCGCCACGAGAATGCCCAACGGCAATGTCGGCACCAGATGCCTGGATTCTTCCACGCGGATCAATTCGTTGCCGACCTGCGGGCCGTTTCCGTGGGTAATCAATACCCGGTGCCCCATTTTGATCAGCTCGGAAACGCCTTCCAGGCTGGTGCGAGTGTTGACAAATTGTTGAAAAATAGTGCCTTTCTCATCTTGCCGGGTAATGGCGTTGCCGCCAAGCGCCACGACAATCGTCTTTATATTTTGCATTATTGTCTCCGTCCAACATTGGAGGTTTCAAAAACCTCCAATGTTTTTGTTTAGCCAAACGCTGGAGGTTTCAAACACAAAACCTCCAGCGTTTTTGCGGCTCAGTCTATAAAAAGTCCTTCAGCGCATCTTGCAGATCGGGTTTGCCGATTTCCTGCAGGTCGTAAGTCACCCGAATTGCCGGTTTGTTGAGTTTGACCAGCTTGCGCAAATCAATGGGCGTGCCGATCACAACCACATCGCAATCGGTATTATTGATCGTTGCTTCGAGATCGCGAATTTGCTGTTCGCCGTAACCCATTGCCGGGAGCAGCGGCCCGATCTCCGGGTATTTTTCAAATGTTTCGGTGATTTTTCCAACCGTGAACGGCCGCGGATCGACCGCTTCGGCCGCGCCGAATTTATCAGCGGCGATCAGCGCCGCGCCGTATTCCATCTCGCCGTGAGTCAGGGTGGGACCATCTTCCACGGCTAAAATACGGCGGTTGCGAATCAGGTGATAATCTTCCACAAAAATCGGCGACGCCGCGTCAATCACCAGCGCGTCCGGGTTGACTTCGCGAATGGATTCGCGCACGTCGCTAATGTCTTCCGGCTCCGCGGTGTCTATTTTGTTGATCACCACCACGTCCGCCATTCGCAAATTCGTTTCGCCCGGATAATAAAATAACTCATCGCCGGCGCGATGCGGATCCACCACGGTGATGTGCAAATCGGCCTGGTAAAACGGCAAATCGTTATTGCCGCCGTCCCAAACGATCACGTCTGCTTCCTTTTCGGCCGCGCGGAGAATCGCTTCGTAATCAACCCCGGCGTAAACCACATTGCCGCGGACGATGTGCGGTTCATATTCCTCCCGCTCTTCAATGG
Source organism: uncultured Calditrichaceae bacterium (assembly GCA_964450485.1). Classification (GTDB taxonomy): domain Bacteria; phylum Calditrichota; class Calditrichia; order RBG-13-44-9; family J075; genus JACKAQ01. The sequence continues at coordinate 6,164 of CAYVDX010000106.1, read as the reverse complement.
TGCAGTCGTGTTTGTCCATATCGGCGAATGCGGCAAATCGTTGAACCTTTTGTTTGACCAAATCGCCGTAGGGCATGGGATGGCGAATGGCCACGGCTTTTTTTCCGGCGGCCAACAGCAGTTCCAAAACCCGGCGGGTCGTCTGGCTTTTCCCACAGCCCGTTCTGACCGCGCAAACGGCAATCACCGGTTTGTTCGATTTTATGCTGGTATGCGCCGGCCCCATCAAGCGGAAATCCGCCCCGGCCCGGTTGACAATTGCGGATTTGGACATAACGTAATCATACGGCACATCGGAATAGGCAAAAACGACCTCTTCAACACGGCGCTTTTTGATCAATTCCGGTAATTCACTTTCCGGGTAAATATCAATACCTTCCGGGTAAAGCGAACCGGCCAGCGCCGCCGGGTATTTTCGTCCCTCAATATCCGGGATTTGCGTCGCGGTGAAAGCGACCACTTCGTAATCCTCATTATCTCGAAAACAGGTGTTAAAATTGTGAAAATCTCTACCGGCTGCTCCCATAATGAGCACTTTTTTGCGTGACATGTGGACCTCCTGAATGATTCGCTGTTATGTTTGCGAATTGGAATTAAAAAAGTCGCGTGACTTGAAAATGTAGTAATCGTTTAGTATATTTTAATGTTGTGCTTGTAACTTAATGTAGATTTTTGTAATTTTTTGAGTCATTGACCGTCCAATTTACATAAAAACGTAAAACATCTCATTTTGGATATCTTATTATGATTGTCTTCCTGCCCATTGTATTTTCCATTTTATTAACGTTTGGTTTCATAATCAGCGTCATCATTGGTAGGTGGTTTCAAAGGCGTCATAATTTTAAAGTGATTTTTGTTGTCGCCATGCTTTTGGCAATTGCCGCGTTTGTCCTGGGCGCGGAAAGTTTGGCATTCACGTCAGACCTCCAAAACTATTCCACGGCGCACGAACAATTTGTCGGCAAGGTGTTAGCAATCAGCGCCGCAATTCCGGCAATTATCGCGCTCGCCGGCGCTCTTTTTCTAATCGGCAGCACACTTTACAAGCAACTCCACCACCGTCAACCGACAGAAACGAGAATCCGGGAACTGGTTTAAACGTCGCCAATTTTTTTCGTAAATCCTCTTCCAACTTTCTGCTTTTCTTTAAACTCGGTGTTTTTTACTTCAAGGGTGTTAGTGAACGGTTATCTTTCCCAATAACGATGGTTACATTGTGGGTTTTCCATCTTGCCGGCGCTGGTTTGATGTTGTCCAGGTTAATGCCCAAATGTCGTGCAATTTGCGCGGCTTGATTCGGAAAATCACCGTTGAGATAGATCATCGATTGTTGATAATCAAAGCGGTCGGCGTTTTCAGTTCTGGCCACGCGATAGTTCTTTTTCCGAAGAAATTTTTCAAATATTTGCGCCACGCCGGAAGTCCCGCAGCCATTCAAAATTTGAATGTTAAATTTCTGCTGGGTCGCATTGACGGACGGCGGCTTTTTCGATGGCAGCGAGCGATTTTTGAATGGCGCTGATTGGGTGAAATTTGATCTGCTGCTCGGCGGATTTGTCTGAGTGCTGCCGTTATTGAAATACAAGAAAAACGAAAGAAAAAGCACGAACATAACCAGAATATTTGCAAAGAGATAAAGCTTCAATTTTTTGACTTCCCGCCGAACCATATCCCGGTCGGGCGCGGCAATTTGCGCGATTTTTTGATCCACCGCCTGCACGGTTTTTTGCAAACTGGCATTGATGTTACGCGCAAATCCCTGGCTCATTTCATCCATATCCTTGCGCACTTGCTGGGTTTTTTGCTGCGTAAAAATCAACGCGCGGCGGGTATCGTCAAAACTTTTGACCAGTTCTTCCTGCTTTTGTTGCAGCGTTTCAAAAATTTGCGACATCCGGGCAAGCTCAGTTGACACGCTTTGGGTCGATTGCGCGGCCAGATCAATGCTGTCCAACGCGGATTTATACTGCACCAACTGTTTTTGTAATTCGCTGAGCAGCCTTGCCGTCCGCGCCAGTTCGTTTTCAGAAGGTATATTTTCCATCAGCCTTTACTCCACATTTTCTGCAAAAGTTGTTGGTTTAATGCAAAAATCGTCATCAGTGATTTTTGCAATTCCGTCGGGATGTTTTGCCCGGTTTGAAGAAAATCTGTTGCCGCTGCCTGATTCAGCGGTTCATCAGATGTCTCAATTTGGTCTTGCGGCTTCATTCGCAGCGTGTGATCGTCCGGGATTTCCCCGGCTTTGTCCGCCGCCATTTCCCCGGAAGTAATCACAATTTCCCGCTCCGCCGCCGGTTCATCGATGCTTTGCTCACCGTCTTTGTCGGTTTCCAGTGTTGAAATCTCATCATTCGCCGCAACGGTTTCCGGCGAGGCATTGTCGCTTAAAACCGGCGCATCCGGTACCGCATTTTCGGTTTTTTCTAATGAAATATCGTCGCTTACGAACGGTTCACTCTCGGCAATGCCTTCATCCCGATCATTCGCCGCCGCCGATTCCACAGGCGATTCAGACGTCGTTTGCTCACTCCAATCCGCGGCCGGGTTGAATATTTGGTCGATCGCATCAATTTGTGCATCGGTTAGCCCGCGGTGATTCAAAAAGCGGGGAGAGCGCTTTTCGATCAGCAGATTTTCCAGCGCAATTTCCGTTAAATTCGCATCGCGCACAGCCTCGGCGGTGATGATTTGGTGTTCGGGAAAAAATTGATAAATATTTTTACCAGGCATTTCATCCTTGGAAATATTGCTGAAAACAATGAGGTGATGCACGGGAAAAAGCAGGTTCCCCTCAAATTTGCCCTGTTGATGCAGCAACGACGGTTCCGCTGTCAGCAAATTGCGAATCGGGTAATGATTTTCCCGCGCCTGACGAATGGGATTGGGCTGTTTAATTTCCTTTCCGTTGATGATCACGCGGCAATTCTCCGCATCGATGCGGCGCAACTGCGTGGCTTGCCATTCCTTCATCGCGACGATCCACATCCCGTATTTTGGATGCGCGATCACAAAATCGAGTGATAGTTGATTTTGTGGCGTAGTAACGCCGTGCCAAACATGATAAAAATCGGGAAGTTTTTTCTCAAGCAGTTGAAAAAAGTGGATTTCGCTTTCAGTTTCGGCGCCGCGCAATTTTGTGTGCATGATTGCCATATCTAATCCCACATCTGCTTTCCGAAAACCAAACAAATTTGATAACCTGAAATGTAGTAACGCGTGATGATGAATTCAATGGTTTTTCAATATGGGCGCGTTCTTCTTACAAAATCACTTTGAAAATGCCCAAAACATTTTTACATATAAGCCAAACTTGTAGCGGAGGCATTTTGCGAAAAATTATCATTGCAGTTTTGGGCGGATTGGTGATTTTAGCCGGTTTGCTGTGGTTTGGCGGGCGTTGGGTTTTATCTTTTTCCACGGCGGATTACCAGGGTGAAATCAGCGTGCGCGGCGTAAAAGAACCGGTCGAAATCACTTTTGACGCGCGCGGCATTCCGCAAATTTGGGCGGAAAATGAAAGCGATTTGTATTTTTCACTGGGCTGGCTGCACGCTTCGGAGCGCTTGTTTCAAATGGAATTAACCCGCCGGCTGGTTTGCGGCGAGCTGTCGGAAATTTTTGGCGAAGCTGCCTGTCACGTCGATAAACGCCAGCGTTTGCTGGGATTCCGAAAAAAAGGGCGGCTCGATTCGGAATCGCTTTCCCCCGAAACCCGGCAAATTCTGACGCAGTACTGCGCGGGCATAAATGCCTGGATTTCGCATAAAAAAATTCTGCCGCCGGAGTTCGCAATCCTGGGTTTTTCGCCAAAGCGCTGGCAAATCAAGGATTGTGTCAGCATTTCGATTTATCAAACCTGGTATGCCCATGCACTGATGGATCGCGATGAAGATTTCGGCAAGTTAATCGGAAAATTGGGCGGCGAATTCGTGGAAATTCTCAAACGTCATCAGTCCTGGTCGCCGCCCACCGTCTCGGACAATTTTCTGCAAAAAATATTTCAAACTGAGCGCTTTCCCTTTCGCATGACCAACGCATCAAATTCCTGGGTGATTTCCCCGCGAAAATCAGTTAGCGGCGCGGCAATCCATGCCAGCGATCCCCATTTGCCGGTGAATTCGGCGCCGGGATTTTGGTATATTGCCGGATTGCATTCCAACGACGGCACGAATGTGCTGGGCGTAACCACGCCGGGCATTCCCAGCGTGGTCATGGGGCACAACGCTCAAATCGCTTACGCTTTCACGGTTGCCGCCGTTGACGTCATCGATTATTACACCCTGAATCGGCATCCGAATAACAGCTTGCTGGTGAAAACACCCGGCGGCTATCACCCCATGACGGTGGAAGAAGTGCAAATTCGGGTGGATGGAGAATCGCGGCCGCGGGTGGAAAAATTGTATTACACCGATTACGGCCCGGTCATTCGCATGGATTCAACGCAGGTAACCTGTCTGCATTGGGCAGGCATGGATTTTAACGGTGCTGAAATGCTGGACGCCGGTCTGGCATTGCAAAAAGCTGACAATTTTGAAGATTTTCGCAAATATGTGACGCACTTTGGCGCGTTGGATGTGAACTGGACATATTCCGACATTCACGGAAATATCGGCTATCAATTGGGGGCGCCTATTCCCCGGCGGAATTTTCGCAACACCTTTGAAATCCAGTCTGGCGGGGAAGCGGCGCGCCAATGGCGGGGCTATCATCCATTGAATGAAACGCCCTTTGTATTTAATCCCGATGAAGGCTGGGTCGCGACCTGCAACAATCAAATTGTGTCCGAGAATTGGCCGTATGATTTGCCGGGATTTTACGATCCCTACCGCATCACCCGCGCGACAAACTTGCTGCGGGAAAAAGAAAAATTTTCCGTCGCGGACGCCCAAAAAATGCAGTTGGATTCTATTTCCGGGGTGGCGATGCGTTGGAAATCGCTGATGGCGGATGGCGCTAAATTGTTGGAAAACAGTGAATTAGTTGCTGAGATTAACCGGTGGGACGGATCGATGACCGTTGAAAACCGAACCGCGGCGTTGTTCCGGCTTTGGTGGATGTTCATCAGCAAATCGCTGTTTGAAGACGAATTAGCGGACGATTGGACAACCGGACGATTCATCAAAGAAGAAGTGCTGAGCGCCAATTGGCGGCGGGTGATTGACGACCGGCGCACCCCGGATAAAATCGAAACAGCGCGGGAAATTTCCGCGATCACGCTGAAATATATTTTAGACAATTTTGGCCGCCAAAGCTACGGCGATCTCAGTATTTTGCTGGTTCAGCATCCCCTTTCCCGCGTGAAAATTTTAGACGCCTGGCTGAATTTGAATCGCGGTCCTTTTCCGATGAGCGGCGATAACGGCACGCTAAACGCTAATTTCAATTATTGGCTGCCGGATCAGCAAAAATTTACCTGCGCGGCCGCGCCGAGCATGCGCTTTGTGTTGGATTGGGCGGATGTGGATGGTTTCACCATCAATGGCAGTCTGGGGCAATCGGGCAATCCCTTTAGCCCGCATTACGACGATTTTTTGATGATGATGCAAAACGGCGAGCGATGGAATGTGCCGTTTTCAAAAGAAAAAGTGTATCAAAAGAAGCAAAGTTTGTTGAGATTAGTCCCCGGTTCGTGAAAATTTATTACCCCCGGTTTTATACTTTCGTAGGGAACGGTCGCGACCGTTCCCCGCCGGGTCAAATCATATATTCATTTTTCCCGCGGGCTTTGTCAAAAAAATCATCAATTTTGGGAATGCCGGCGGAAAGGGCTGTTTTCAGCGGGCCCTCGAAAAGCACGGTCCCGGCGTCTAAAAAAATAATGCGATCCGCCAATCGCATAATGCTGGAAACCTCGTGCGTAACCAAAACGATGGAAATACCCAACTGCCGTTTAAGCCGCAGCAACAATTCATCGAGCGCAGCGAGTGTTACCGGATCGAGACCTGCGCCCGGTTCATCGCAGAAAAGCAGCGGCGGATCCAGGGAAATGGCCCGCGCCAGCGCAGCGCGTTTGCGCATTCCCCCGCTGAGTTGCGACGGAAAAAGATTCACCGTGTGACTCAAATTTACCAACGAAAGTTTTAGCCGAACCAGGTTTTGAATGAGCCGCACTGGCAGCCGGGTGTGTTGCTCCATTGGCAGCGCCACATTTTCACCGACGG
>CAYVDX010000105.1:0-9316 GCA_964450485.1 uncultured Calditrichaceae bacterium | reverse complement strand
ATTAATACGGAAATAGGTGGAAAGCTCCATGGGACAACGCACGCCCTTGGGCACATAAACAAAGGAGCCGTCGGTAAAAACCGCTGAGTTTAGCGCGGCAAAAAAATTGTCGCGATAGGGCACCACCATTCCCATGTATTTTTTCACCAAATCCGGATGCTTTTGAATGGCTTCGGAAAACGAGCAAAAAATAATGCCGTGTTTAGCCAGCTCCGCTTTGAATGTCGTGGCAACAGACGCGCTATCCATTACCGCGTCCACCGCAACACCGCTGAGCAATTTTTGCTCTTCCAGGGAAATCCCCAATTTGTTGAAGGTGTCCAACAGTTTTGGATCAACTTCGTCCAGACTTTTTAGCTTTTTTTTCTGCTTTGGCGCGGCATAATAATAGGCGTCATTGTAATTAATCGGGGGGTATTTCAGATTTGCCCAATGCGGCTCCCGGAGCGTTTGCCAATGCCGAAATGCCTTCAGCCGCCATTCCAGCATCCATGCCGGCTCGTTTTTTTTCGCGGAAATCAGACCAACAATATCTTCGTTAAGTCCCTTGGGAACCGTGTCCATCTCGATATCAGTGGTAAATCCCCATTTATATTCGCTTTTTATCCTGCTGTCAATTATTTCCTGTTCGGTACTCATAAAAAGACATCCTTACATTTATCGTTAAGTGATTTAGTCAACGATTATAAATGACTAAGTCGTCAGGTTGTTTTTATCAAAGGCCGCGACGAAATGTAACTATTCTCCCAGCCTTTTTCTTGTTTTCAAATCTCAAAAAAATCGTGCGCCGGCGATAATCTCACCATTGTCAACAAACCGCGGACGCCATTATTCTCAACAAGCTATGGCTCTAAATCAAACCGCTCATAATTTTTAGCGATGTATTCGCTCCACTTTTCAGGCACTTCATCTTCCGGGAAAATCGCCTCAACCGGGCATTCCGGCTCGCAAGCGCCACAGTCAATACATTCTTCCGGGTGGATGTAAAGCATTTCATTCATCGAAATCATTTTTTCTTTGTCTTCATCGCTCAACGTTAATCCTTCGGCCGGATAAATACAATCAACCGGGCAAACATCAACACAAGCTGAATCACAAACGCCCACGCAAGGTTCGGCAATAATATAGGTCATTTCGAGTCTCCTTTGGATGTTAGTTATTAGTGATGTTTAACGAGACATTCACATTTTTTTGATATGAACCGGGTAATATATCTATTGTAAAATTGTTCGCCTGGATATCCTTCAATGAGATGGCATTAAAAGCTTCGATCAGCTTGAATTGCAGCAATTCCATCGGGTTACGAATGTTACAAAAATCCATTTGATCACAATCGCATTGTTCAGCACCGCTGATGCAATTTACAACGCGAATGGGCCCTTCAACGGCTTGAATGATGTTGGCGAGATTGATTTGATCCGGGTTTTTAGCAAGCTGATAGCCGCCGCGAATGCCCTGGACCGAGCGAATGCAGTCATGCCTTGCCAGGCTTTGCAGCACTTTTCCGATCAACTCCGGGGGAATGTTAAAATGCGCGGCCAATTCCCGGCTGGTGGTTAACTGGTCCGAATGTTGTTCGGCCATGTGCAGCAACGAAATGAGCGCGTATTCAACTTTTTTGCTAAATTTCAGCATGATTTTACAAATCCGGGCGGTTTGGCTTGTTTGCTTCCGAGCCTTATTCAACATATATATTATTCAACGACATATAAAACCCGACAAAATTCGTCGCATTTACGGCGCAAATATATCACGTAAATAATTAGCAGTCAATAATAAATTATTATTAATGCAAATTATGTATTGAAAATTTTGGCAATTATGATACGCTCACAATAAATCTGCGTCGATCAACGCAACGTTGGAGATGTCATTTTGCATACAACTTCATCTGAGCAAAAGCATCCGCCGATTTTGTGCAGATCCATCCACTTCGATGCGATAAATGTAAATACCCGAACTCACCGGCCGCCCCTTGAAATTCCGTCCATCCCAAATCACCTCATACCTTCCCGCGGCTTGTCTTCCCCTTACCAACGTACGCACTTTCCGCCCCAAAATATTATAAATCTCTAACGTCACATCGCTTAATGACAATAATTGGTAGCTAATCACCGTGGACGGGTTAAACGGATTCGGATAATTCTGATACAGCATCACTCCGTCCGGAACCAGCGGCCCGCTGCCGGCAATTCCCGTTGGTGTTTCGAACTGCAATTCCATTACCACCGGCAAATGGTCCGACGTTGTCAACAGGGCATTGGCGACTTCGGCGCTGACGACCTGGTTAGGCGGGCTATTAATGGCCTGGTTAAAATGCGCCCCGTCATTCCCAAAGGAATGATAGGAACCGGCAACGACTTTAATGCCGCTCGGCACATTTATGTTGGTGCTGACCAAAATCTGGTCAAAACGGTCATCCAATCCTCCACCCGAACCATTCCCGCCGTTGATCCGGGTCGATTGGGTATGAATATTTGCAAAGCCGTTATTGTTATGCCATTCTCCCGGCTGACTCACCGGATCATGTACCGCCCCGGTCGCGCCCTGGTCAAGGTGCAATAGCGCCTGGTATGCCGGTTCGCTCGACCGGTAAACATTCATGTCTCCCAAAACAATAAAATTCGCATCACTCGGCAACGCGTCCGTTACAGCTCTCAACGACTGCACTTCGCTCAATCGCTGCATTTCATTATCAATCCCCTGGGAAGCTTTTAGATGCACCGCAAAAAAAAGCAGCGTATCATTACTGGGTTTATAGACCATTTTAAATTGGTTAATGTGTCGCAAATCCGTCAAAATCGCTGTGTTGCTGACAAAAGCGAAAAGCGAATCCTTGTAAAAAATGGCGTTATCCGAGGTCGGCCCGTCGATAAAACTACCCGCCGAATATTCATTACCTGAGAAATTTAGCACGTTTGTCAAGAAATTAGTCACACCGTTAAAGGATTCCACTTCCTGCGTCACAATGATATCCGGATCAATCGCTCCGATCACGATCCGAAAGGCGCTGTTGCGATCCGTCGCTGTATCATATTGTAGTAGGTTGTAGGTCATAATTCGCGCTGTTTCCTGTCCAAAAACCGTTGCCGAAACCAAAAAAAAGAAAATCATCAATTTTCGCATTCGTAACTCCTGACTGTTATTATTTTGAGTTCCCAAAATCGAACATAATTTCATTCAAATTAAGAAATTGAACCGGTTAGTTATGGTGATCGGCCGGTTCCAAATTCTCCGCGCCCGGCAGTTTTCCAACGAATCTTGCCGGGTCATGGATCAGGATCGGCAAGTGTTGCGGGCATATTTTTAAGTCATGATTTTTGAACTGAAGCGAGATCAGCGGCGCTTCATCGCTGGTGCGCTCACAGTAAATACAGTGTTGTTCTGTTGTTTTCATGGTTGCCTTTCTTCATTTTTAGAAGTTGATATTTGTCACATCATCTTTACAGGCGGCCATCCCGTCGTCAACCGTGAATAGTGTTTTGCGACAGAGGAGAAAATTCCGCCTCATCCACGACTTCGGCGTCGCGGACAATTTCGTCAAATTTATCATGGGTGTCAAAGCCAAAATATTTAAAACAGGATGGCAATTGGGATGCTGCCATAAATCAGCAGCGGCTTTTGAAAAAATAGCGTGCATCACCGATTTGGGATAATAATAACCGAAACGCTTCTCATGGGGGCAGGCTGCGAGCGTACCTGACCCAATAATAATTGTTTCGACAGGGACGGCGCGATCTCTCCGCTGAACTTTGTCGAAATCATGTTTTAAAAACGGTGTTACAAATAAAAAAGCCATCCGGCAATTACGCTGGATGGCTTAAAGGTTGTAGGCTTCAACGACGCCAAATACACAAGTTGTTCAAAATCGCTGTCCGTGAACGCTTAGCGCAGCAACACCATTTTGCGCGTTTGCCGCCGACCATTCACTTTTAGCTGGTAAAAATAAATGCCCGATGCGACGGATTTTCCATCAAATGGAATTTCATAACTTCCGGACGGCAATCGATCATTCAGCAGGGTTGCGACCCACTGTCCCAGGGCATTGAAAACTTTTAATTCGGTTTGCCCGGCACGATTCAGGGTAAAACGAATCCGGGTGCCGGGGTTAAACGGGTTGGGGAAATTCTGTTCCAACTCGAACGCTTTGGGCACGGCAGCCACGTCGCCGATGCCGGTAGGTTCCTGGTACGTCACCGCGAGCGTGGGGCGATTGGCTTCGGTAGGATTTTCCCGGCTGTCAAATCGTTTGGTCGTGAGGCTCGCGCTTTCATCGCCGATGACAATCCAACCGAAATTGTTGGCGGGATCGTCCAGCCAGCTTTGAACGTCTGAGACTAAATCCGGTGTGGATTCCCAGGTGTAAAAACCGTTTCCTGCAATATTCTGGCTGGCGCTTGCCGATGTCTCAAAATCACCGCCGGGCGCTGCCCAGGTATCCGTGTCGAAAAAACGGTGAAGCCAGGTAGCGTCTCCGCTGGCGGAAGCCGCGCCGCCGCCTTCGTTCCCGCTGGCGTTGGAGGCGCCTTCTCCCCAATCCGCGGTCAGTTTATGCAGTGATGTGGAACGGACGTCGTTTGATGCTGTGCGGGACATGTTCATTGTCAGCGTGACGGTTTCGATGGTCGCGCCGGCGGGAATATTTCCGGCGACGTCGAACATCAAAACGGTTCTGCGGTTCGAGCCGCTGTTGGTTTTTCCGGTGAATAAAAAATCACCGGCGCCGTTGCTGAGCGACCCATCCGTCGTCTCGTAAAGCGTGTTATCTTTTGCCGGAATCAGTTCGACGGTCATGCTTTGGGCAAAAAGCGCATTTCCAAACAGGATTAAAACCGTTAGTGTGCCGCCGATGATGAGTGAGTGTATATGTTGATGCATTTTGTCTCCTTGTTTTTCTTTCCAAATCCGGGAAATGTGCAAGCGTAATATATAAAAAGTTTCGTTATCAGAAGCGACATTATAAGCAAAGTTATCTGAGTTAGCAATGAATAAATCGTGTCGCTAAGCGAGATATCGTTTACGATCAAACGCAGGGAACTCATGCAAGCTCCCCGCGTGGATCGATTGCATGGATGAGATGTATGCCCTCCTTAGCGGATCAACAGCATCTTGCGGGTTTGCTGAAATCCGCCGGTATCCAGCCGGTAAAAATAAATGCCGGATGTAAAATCACCGGCGTCAAAGGTTGCTTTGAATGCGCCGGCCGGCATTTCTTTATTCACTAAAACAGCGACCTGCTGACCCAGCGCATTGAAAATCGTCAACTGCACGAACGTTTGTTTGCTCAGCGAAAATTCAATTGTCGTGGACGGATTGAAAGGATTGGGGTAATTTTGCGCCAATTGAAATTCCGCGGGAATTTTGCCGCCGAGGTCAATCGGTTCAATGCCGGTAATGACGTCGCGCGGGATGACCTGCCCGCGAATTTCCCCGGGCGGGTTTGCCGCGGTGTGCGCGTTGAGATAGATATTTCCGGCGATGAGTTCATTCAACAGCGCGGTGGTCAGCGGTTCGGCGTCGCTGCTTCGCCACACACCGGATGCGGTGCTGCCATCGAGTTCGCCGGTGATGGTGCGTACCACGCCGCCGTCCATGCCTGCCGGGGCGTTGTGAAAATGCGACGCGGTAACCGGACCGCTCAAACCTTCCAGACTCATATCAAAAATGAGACCGGCGTTTGTCAGGGTCAGGGCGGCGGTTCCCATTGCATCTGAAGTCACGCCATGGGTTTCCTGGTCTGCATCCAACCGGGCGGTCATCCCGGAACCGTTGCTCACGAACAGTTGTCCGCGGATTTCGCCGGGTGCGTTGGCGGCGGTATGGGCGTTTAGATACAAATTCCCGGTCAACAAATCCGTGATCAGCGCATCGGTCAATGGCTCGGTATCGTTGGCGGTCCATAAACCGGCGGCAAAATTGTCGCTGAATTCATCGGTAATGGTGCGTACCACCGGGCCGTTTTCCCCGGCCGGGCCGTTGTGGAAATGCGCGGCGGTCACTTCACCGGTCAAACCGGTAACCGTGAGATTATAAGCAACGCCTGCATGGGTGAGTGTCGCCGCGGCCGTGCCGCGGCCATCCGGGTTGGTAACGTCATGGGTTTGCTGTGCGTCAGTCATTTGCGTGGTCAGGTTTGTGCCGGAACTCAACAACACCTGTCCGCGAATTTCCCCGGGCGGGTTTGCCGCGGTGTGAACATTCAGGTATAAATTTCCGGCAAGCAGCTCGCGGATCAATGCGTCCGTTAGCGGCTCGGCGTCGCCGGACGTCCACAAGCCTTCGGCGGTATTGCCGGTCAAATCCGCGGTAATGGTGCGAACCACCGGGCCGTCCTTGCCCATCGCGCCGTTGTGAAAATGCGCGGCTGTAATCGGACCGCTCAACCCATCCACGGACACGCGAAACGCCAGGCCCGCGTCCGTCAGTGAGCAATACGCCGTTCCCTTTGCCATGCTGCTGACAAGGTGAGTCTGCTGCTCGGCGGTCAACCGCGCGCCCAGGGAAACGCCATTGTCCGGCAACACCTGTCCGCGGATTTCACCCGCCTGATTCGCCGCGGTATGAATATTCAGATATAGATTTCCGTTGATAAGCGCTTGAATCAACTCCGTGGTGAGCGGCTCGCTGTCATTGGCCGTCCACAATCCGGTAGCGGTGTTGCCGTCAAATTCGCCGGTGATGGTGCGTACCACCGGGCCGTTTTGCCCGGCCGGTGCATTGTGAAAATGCGCCGCCGCAATCGGCCCGCTCAACCCTTCCGCGGTGATTTTAAAAGCCAGGCCGGCGTCCGTCAATGTCAGCGTCGCCGTGCCAAACGCCGCGTTGCTGACCGGCTGATTTTGCTGTGTCGTGTCCAGCGCGGCGGTAAATCCCCATCCCCCGTTCAGGTTCACCTGCCCGCGAATTTCACCGGCGGCGTTGGCGGCAGTGTGGATATTTAAATAGAGATTTCCGGCAAATAAATCGGCAATCAGTTCGTCGCTCAACGGCTCGCTGTCCGTTCTCCGCCAAATGCCGCTGGCGGAAGCGCCGTCCAAATCGCCGGTGATGGTGCGTACCACCGGGCCGTCCACGCCGGCCGCCCCGCGATGAAAATGCGCCGCCGTAATCGGGCCGGTTAATCCGTCCGCGGTCAGTTTAAATACCAACCCTGCCTCTGTCAGGGACAATGACGCGGTTGCAATGGGATCACCGGCCGCCACATTGTGGGTTTGCTGGTCTTCGGTCAATAATGCCGAAAAACCCGCGCCGGAACTGTGAATCACCTGGGCGCGAACTTCACCGGCGGCATTGGCGGCAGTGTGAACATTCAAATACAAATCGCCGTCAAACAGCGCGGCAATCAACGCATCGGTGAGCGGTTCGCCGTCGCTTGACGACCACAGCCCGGCCGCGGTTGTGCCGGTAAATTCGCTGGTAATGGTGCGAACCACCGGGCCGTTTTCTCCCATCGCGCCATTGTGAAAATGCGCCGCGGTAATCGGCCCGCTCAATTGATCCACTGAAAGATAGAAATATAACCCATCATCCGTCAGAATGCACGACGCCGTGCCGCTGGCGGAATCGTTATCAACAGTGTGGGTTTGTTGCGCCGCCGAGAATCGCCCGGTAAAATGCGACTGCGCTAAATTTATTTGGAATATGCCAAAAATCAGCATAAAAATAGTGGTAAGAGAAAAGAATCTTCTCATAAAAGCCCCCTAAAAAATTAAATGAAAAATGTGAGTTAGTTAATGTTTTCGACAAATGGGGTAGATCAATATTTGTGCCAAATCGTGCATTTTTGACGAACGTCGTCTTAAGTTATTTAAAATCAATGTCATATTTACATATTTAAATTTATGGCGGCGACGGATTTGCACATCTCCGACAATTTTGCACCAACAAAATTTGCACAACCACGCACAATATGCACAAAAACTAACGGGTTTTCGATGGGATTTTGGCGGGAGAAAAAAGCCCTCGCATGCTTTTTTGCACGAGAGGGCTTAATGATAAAATATTTGAAAATGCCTCAAACGATCAATAAATCGGCATGTTCGGATCGATCTCATTCGCCCAGGCTATTATGCCGCCTTTGAGGTTTTTTAAACGGGTGAAGCCGACGTCTTTCAGGAAATTCAGCGCCTTCATACTTCGCGCACCGGAGCGGCAATAAATGACGATGTCATCCGCAGTGTTGAGTTTGTTCAAATTCTCGGAAAGCTGGTTCAGCGGGATGACCAGGTCATCTTGCAATTTGCAAATTTCCCGCTCAAACGGTTCGCGCACATCCAGCAGAAAAAAATCCTCTCCGGCGTCTATTTTTTGTTTCAATTCCCGCACAGTGACGTCGTCTTCAGTGATCGCATCGCTGTCATCCGTGGGGAAAATACCGCAAAACTGCTCGTAGTCAATGAACTCGTGAATGGTGGGATTTTCCCCGCAAACCGGGCAATCGGGATTTTTGCGCAGCTTCAGCTCCCGAAACGACATTTTCAGCGCGTCAAAAACCAGCAGCCGCCCGATCAGCGGTTCGCCCTGCCCGATGATCAATTTGATCACTTCCAGCGCCTGAATCGTCCCGATGATGCCCGGCAAAACGCCCAGCACGCCGCCTTCCGCGCAGCTCGGCACCAAACCCGGGGGCGGCGGTTCTTCGTACAAGCAGCGATAGCACGGGCCTTCTTTGGCATAAAACACCGAGGCTTGCCCCTCAAAACGAAAAATGCTGCCGTAAACATTGGGCTTTCCGTAGAGCACACAGGCGTCATTCACCAAATAGCGGGTGGGAAAATTATCCGTGCCGTCCGCCACAATGTCGTATTGCGGCACTAATTCCCCGGCATTTGCCGAGGTAAAGGGCGTTTCGTAAGTATCGATGTGAATGTGCGGATTAAGTCCCAGCAACCGCTTTTTGGCGGATTTCAGCTTGGGTTTTCCTAAAAATTCCTCGGAGTGAATGATTTGCCGTTGCAAATTGGAGCTATCGACGACATCAAAATCCACAATACCGATGCGCCCCACGCCGGCCGCGGCTAAATACAGCGCTGCCGGTGAACCCAATCCACCTGCGCCGATGAGCAGCACGCTGGCTTCCTTTAACTTGCGCTGTCCGCTCATGCCCACTTCCGGCATGATTAAATGTCGGCTATAGCGCAATATTTCTTCATTTGACAACGTTGTTGGTGAATCTATAATTGTTGACATTTATTTCTCCTTTCGGGTTGATATTTCTGCCGCTTACATTTTACAGATTCAGTACCGGACACTTTTAGGAAAGGGGGCAAAAGCGGAGCTTTAGGGGAAAATAACGTTACAAAGCGGGAGCTTTGTA
>CAYVDX010000104.1:8410-9338 GCA_964450485.1 uncultured Calditrichaceae bacterium | reverse complement strand
AAAAGCCCAACGGCAAGCCCCTGGTCGCCTGCGACGCCACCCGACAGGCCGGGCCGGACGCGTTGATTTATTACGAAGGCGGCCGCGAAGCCGCCCTGGCCTTGGAGCGCCGGTTTGTGCCGGTGGATCACACAATTGTCGGCATTGTCGATGGGATAAATTTTAACGATGAGTAAGCGATGATTTTAGGAAAAGTTCGCGGGCAAATTTATTCGACGATCAATCACCCGTTTTACGACGGCAAGCGGCTGCTGATCGTTGACAAACTGGGGCCGGACCAGCAGCCCACCGGCGATTACCTGATTGCTATCGATTCTGTCGGCGCCGGTTTTGACGAAACCGTGCTGGTCATCGATGAGGGCAATTCCGCCCGGCAGATTGTTGATGATTCCGATGCCCCGTTGCGCTCGATTGTTGTGGGAATCGTGGATGATGCTGGCTATCCGCTTGAAAATGTTTAACTTACAGTCCTTTCTTTTGTGCCCTTCACTCAATTATTACTTCAAACATGCGCGTCCAATTTTTTCCGGTGATGAAAAAATGACCGGTTTCTGGCTGAAATGCGATACCGTTCAACACCGCGTTTGAATTCGCCGGTTTTTCAGTTTCCACCAATTCCGAACAGTCAACGATGTGCAGCACCTCGCCGGTCTCCGGGGAAATTTCGTAAATATCCTTTTTGAACCAGACGTTCGCATAAACCAGCCCGTTTGCATATTCCAACTCATTCAATTGGCTGACCGGCTCGCCGTTCAGCGTCACACTTAGGCTTCGGATGACGTTAAATTGATCATCGCGAAACGCCAGCGCGCCGGAGCCGTTGCTCATGATGAAATACTGGTCATCGTTGGTCAGGCCCCATCCTTCCCCGGAATAGGTCAGCGTGTCAACGCGGGCAAAGGTTGTGGCATCGTAAACAAAAGCGCGG
>CAYVDX010000104.1:0-8400 GCA_964450485.1 uncultured Calditrichaceae bacterium | reverse complement strand
TTCCCGCCAGGTCAATTGCGCAAAGCGGTCGTTCTTCAACGCCAGTCCTTCGCCGAAAAAGGCTGGATCCAGCGGCGTTGAAAACAGCACATCCCCGGTTTGTGCATCCACTTTGCGAAAGGTGGATTGGCCATATCGACCGCTGCTTTCATACAAAAATCCATTATTCCACAACAAACCCTGGGTGAAGGATGTCGCATCGTGCGGAAAAGTATTTACGATTTGCGGCCTGATAGTATCCGCGATAGTAATAGCGCCCCCGCCGCCGGGTGTGTTCGGCGTTGTCGGTGATTCGCTTTTGCACGAAACAAAAACGATGGCAACGGCAAATAATATTTTCAACGGCTTCGCGATCAGTGCTGTTTTGGGAAAATGTCTCATGATTATTTTCTACCCATGATTCGGAAAAAAGCTCCGTAAATATAATTGATAAGCTTCAATTTTTCTTTGAAAAAAGCGATTTGATTTTCTACATTAAACACATGAAAAAACAATTTTACATAATTTTCATCACTTGCGCGGCGGTTTTGTCGCAGTGTACCAATCCTTTTTCGACCCGGACGCCGGAAGAACCGGATTTGCGCCGCGGCACCGGCATTAGCGACAACAGCTTGCAAACGGATCCGAATCGTATTTTGGAAAAAATAGAACAAGCATTTGAAATGAAAGATTCCCGTGCGTACCGGGCTTGCTTTGCCGATAAATCGTTGGTCGGGGTCGAGTTTTCATTTATTGCGGAAGATACGGAACTGCCCCGCCTGCCAGATTGGACGCTGGATGATGAAGAACGCTATTTTAACAACCTTGTTTCCAGCGCGACGGTTGATTTTGCGGTGATACCGGAAAGCCCCATCCCAACGCCTGTATCAAATTCTCCGGATACCTTGCAACTGGATTATGAATATGTCATCTCCGTTGCTCAATTGCGCGCAAGCAACGAGCGTTACACGGGGCGAAGCATTATGCGCATATTGAAAGCACCCGATGAATTGTGGTATATTTACGAATGGCATGACTTACGCGTGAGCCGCGCCAGCCAAACCGATAGCACCTGGTCAACGCTGAAAGCAAATTTTAGAATTTCACCCTAAAAATATATTTATCATACAACACTCTATGCTGCGACAATTATCCATTTTTACGCTGCTTTTGGGAACCGGGCTGCTGCTTTCCTGCCAAAACCCCTTTGCCCCGGCAAAAGCGGGCGACGACCTGAAAGGCTCGCTGCTGCTCACCGCTCAAAGCACCCCGGACGAAGTGCTGCAAAATTTTCAATATGCATACACTTTCAAGGATTCGCTGGTTTACAGCGAAGTTCTTGATTCCAGCTTTATTTTTATCGGACAAAATTTAAATGTGTCGCCCGCCGAACCAATCGTTTGGGGAAGGGATCAGGAGTTGAAAACAACCGGGAAAATGTTCCGGTTTTTCAGCACCCTCGATTTAACCTGGAACAGCCGCCCATTAAAGGAACCGCTTCCTGATGCGACTCAGTTTTTAGCATCCCGCATCAATTTCACCCTGATTTTGGACGGCGGCAGCTCCATTCCGGCGCTGGATGGCAACGTGACATTTACCTTCGTAAAACGAGACGGAAGATGGTTTATTTCCCGGTGGGAAGACGAAACTTTATGACAACAGAACCCTGTGGAGAAACAATTTATGAAACGATTGACAGTCGCAATTGATGATCTGGCAACCCTGCGCTACTTGCTGAATGACAACGATTTTGATCCGGCGCAATTTGCGGTGCTCTGCGAAGTCGCCGGCGCTCACGGTCTCAGCCTGACCCTGGGAAACGATCAACGCGGCATCGGGGAAGGCGATGCGCAATTTATTAAAAAATTGCACAAAAGCTTTTTGAATATCCACATTCCACCGGAGCCGCAAATTATGAAAGCCGTATTGTCGATCAGCCCGGACATGGTTACGCTCGTGGAAATTTCAGATTCTGGCCGCACTTTTTTTCCACTCTCCACAGATGTTTTGCAAGAAACGCTGCTGGAGGTTTTGCCGGATTTTCATGCCAATAATATTTCCGTGGCGGCATTTTGCGCACCGGAAATCACTGCAATTAAACAACTCAATCGCGCTCGCCTGGATTATGTCGAATTCGATTGCACGGAATTTACACTGGCAAAAGATTCCAACGAAGCGTTGGTTGCGCTCGACAAACTGAATTCCGCAACACTGGCAGCGGCAAAGTTAGGGCTTGGCGTCAACGGCTACGGAAATATTCATTATTTGCATTTGCCAGACTTGGCAGCCATTCCCCGCCTGGAAGATATTTGCATGGGCATCGGCATCATCAAACGCGCATTGTTAGTTGGGGTAGATCAGGCAATCAAGGAAGCGCTGCAACAAATTTTGTTTTATCAACGGGAACGGTAGGGCGGTTTTCGTCTTTTAAACTTTTTAAAGTGAAATTTGTGCGAAATGCAAAACACGCACTGGCACATTTTTACTAAGATAGCGGTGTTGGCAAAATGATGAATAAATAAAGTTGTTTTTGAATTTATTTTCAAATTTTGTTGCCGATGGTAAAAAAAATTTACATCAACGACGGAGTATGCTGCAATGTTAGATCAGATTATTGAAAATATTATCCAAAAAATACGGAATGAAGTGGTCCAACCGGCGATGAAAGACATTCCGTTAACTTATCTTTTTACCCGGGATATTCCGGATTCCATCAAACATTTTTTTGATCAGGAAGTGGAGCTGTGGATACGGGAAGAAGCAGAGAAATTCAACGCCGACGGTCGCTTTGATTACGAAATGCCCGAAGTGCAAATGTTGATCGATAAAATTTTTGATACGCTGAAGCAAACCGCCACTTTTCACATCAACCAATTCAATCGATTGCTGGAACGGGCCATCAAGCTGGAAGCCAATTACCTGATCCGTCCGCAGCAGACCCTTACCCAATTTCTTTTCAAGGATTCACAGATGATCACCACGATTGAAGTTTACGATATGCTAAAGTATTTCGATAAATTTCAATATTACAAAGATGCGCTAACCGATTATTTTAACTTAAAATACCTCCGGGAAATATCACAAACGCAATTTCAGGAACTGATCGCGGCCATTGACCGGCAGGTCTTTTCCCAAAAGCCGGTTGAAAAAGCGCTGCAAACCATCAAAACGGTGACAAATTTTCTCAACGAAGGGCGTCCTGAATCCTCCGACGCCTTAAGTGCGCGGATTTTGTACATGATTTTCAAAGACCGCCATCTCGATGAATTTGCCGCATATCTCGAACGCGAAGTAAAAGCGAATGTGGATACCATTTCGCTGGCGCAGCTCGAGCAGATTTTACGCACCGGCAAGACGGTTGCCGAAATTGCGGCCGCGCATTCAGCGGATTTGATCGCCGTCGAAAACATTTTCGATATTGAAAAAGATAAACCGAAAGTTAGTGTGGATACCATCGAAGTGCCGGAAGTTGTTGAGGAACCGCTGGTCGAGGATATTGAAGAGGAATACGAAGAGGAATACGAAGAGGAATACGAGGAAGCGGCAGCGGAAACTGAAACGCCGGCGCCGGCAAGCACGCCCGTTGAAACGGCGGAATCTTCCGGGACCAAAATTTCAGCCGTCGAACAGCTTGCTGATTTGGTCGGTGAAAAAATGAAAGGCGAGCGCCTGGAAAGCTTGGCGCATATGATTACAAACCGGCAGCGTAAACGCTTTGTAAAAAAGATTTTCAAAAAACAAGAATCGTCTTATCAAGAGTTTGTCGGACTATTGGACAACACGCCTACCTGGAAGCATGCCTCAAATCTGATCGATACGTTTTTCTATCAGCAGGGGTTGAATCCATACTCAAAAGAGGCGCTGGAATTTAGCGACCTGGTGTATAACCGCTATTATCCAAAAGATATCGCAATAAAAAAGAACGGCGACTTTTAATTCGCGCTAATTTTAATGTAAACAAATTTTTGTCAGTTGATGTTGCTACCTGTTAATCCTTTTTCCTTCAGCGAAAAATTTTCCCACATCCTCAGCCAAAAGACCCGGGTTTACATCAAAAATTTTACCAATTATATATTCATTTGCTCACATACATCACACATCGAAAATTTAATTCGCATAATTTTTACAAACGAAACACGCAGCCTGCATTCTTCACGAAGGATATCGTGAGTCGCTCTCAAAGGGATTCTTTCGGTATAAGATGCTGAAAATAAACAAGTTATAAAAACGGGTGCTTCGTTTAAAAAAGCGTTGATTTTGTCGTGCAATATCAGCGCCGCGTAAGGTTTTATATTTATAGGGTTTCGCGTTGGGGCGCCTTTTCCGGGGAGGTCGCTTTGTGGGCGGTTTATGAAGTCATCCGGTTTGCAAATATTTTTCAGACAAGCATCATCATTCGGGTGTATGAATTCAAAAAAACAAGTCAAAAATTTTGTAATATAGAAAACTTTATTAGTGAGGGAAACATTTAATTTAAATTGTAGTTGAAAAATGGAATAAGTTTGTTTATTTTTGGGCCCTAAAATAACGTAAATTGGGGAAATTTTGCTATTCACAAAGAGGGTTATATATGTCTTATCACAAATGCACAGTCGAGGGATGTCCATTTAAACCGATTACTTTTACGAATTATTGTTGGCAGCACATACCGGATAAATCGGCATACCTCAAAAAACTGCGCGCTAATATTGAAGGTTCCGTCGCACCCATTACGTTAGATAAAGTGGTGTTGGAAGGATTTGATTTATCCGGTTTAGATTTACGAAGCGCATCTTTCACGGGTTCGGTGTTTATTGATGTTGATTTCAGCAGCTCGAATTTAACGAACGCAAATTTTAAACGCAGTTTTTTTCAAAATTGTAAATTGCATCATAGTAAACTGGTTCAGGCAACGCTCAGCGGAGCAATCATTGTCGATTCGGATTTTTTGGATGTTGACATGTCCCTGATAGAAGGCAACCTGATGAAGGTGAAAAACTGCCGCATTGAGGGGCTTTACATTAAGTCCGCTGATCTGAAAAACACTTTTTGGAAAAACGTGGAATTGAAGTCGTCACAAATCATCGACGGCAATTTTATGATGAGCTATTTCGACACGTTTATGGTCAACGACAGCAAGCTTGATAATGCGCTTTGTTCCGGCAGCCAGATATATAACAGTCAATATTTAATGAGTGATCTCATTCAAACCAATTTTATCGGCTGTATTATTGATGACACCGAGTTTAAAACATCGCATTTGCACAACTGTCGTTTTGCGACGGCAATCATCAGAAACACGCTGTTTGAAAACTGCAAACTTGCCAAGCCGGTGATGCGTGAAACTCAAATTGTCGGCGGAAAATTTTTGCGCTGCACCATCACAACACCCATTTTGCAACGCGCTGTTTTGATACATAACAATCTGAATTTGAAAAAATTGGCGAACGCCAATACCGAAGGGATCGTGGTGATGTAATTTCAATAGCGATGTTAAAAAAAAGAGCCATCCTGATACTTCGGGATGGCTTTTTTATTGTTGCAAACGACAAATTTGAGGCATGATCTCAGCGCGTTTCCCAGGTGTCGCTCCACACTCCGGAATATATTTGCCCGGATTTGAACGGCTCAATTTCCAGGTCAATCAGGAAAAGCTTTTCTGTATCAAACGTCTTAAATTTCTCGCGAAAATTAGCCCATTTGTCGCGCATCCAGAGCCGGGTGTTTGCCCGCCCGCGACGCCAAACGCCGACATATTTGGCGGTGTTGCCATCGTCCACATATATTTCAAAATCAATTAATTCATATCCTTCATTCGCTAATTTATCGCGGGTGTTTTTAAAATCTCCGGAATTTTTGGTTTCAAAATAGCGCTGCTCGCTGCTGCCTGAGCGCCAAACCGTGGCAAAACGAATTTCCCGCTGTTTATTCGCTAAAGTGACCCGGTACGGTTCAAAATCGACCAAATAATATCCCTGGCTGCTCATTCCCCTTCGAACCTTTTCGAGTTCGCCGGGCAAAATATTCGCCCGAAATTTGACGCCATATTTGCCGCCTTGCCAGATCGCCAACACTTTTCGCCGTCCGTTTTCATTATATATTTCGATATCCCGCAGGCGGAAATCCTTGCTTTTTAGGGTGTTCCAGGTTTTTTGGAAGGCCGCCCAGCTTTCCAGCTCTTTGTCGTCCAAGTTGTTTTTGGTCACCTCCGTTGCCGGAATTTTAGGGAGCCACACACCCGCACAATAGGAGCGATTATTTTTTGTGTACGCCTCAACATCGATCAAATAATAACCGCTGCCCCTCCCCCTGCGAATCTGGTTATCGAGTTTTTCCGAGGGAATGTCACAAATCAGCGTTGAAGAAGCGCCGGCGATGCCGCATTTGGCCGGCGGCGGCGCGGTTGAAACCATACAGCCTTGAAACATGAAAACAGTGGTTAACAGCAGCGCCGCAAAATGAAATCGTTTCCGGATTTGTAAACCACGCCCCCTGATTTTCAAAAACCGTAATCGATAAATCATATTTGTAAACCGCCTTGGTTGAGTTTTTATTTGCCGCCCGGGTTGTCGAATGCCGAAACGCATTTGTTTGTCCATCACCAGAGAATATAATACTTTAGAGCGAAAAAACGATAAACTTTTTGGGTTTCTTTGCTGTTTTTTTAAAAAACAACCGGATATTGCTTGAATTGAATCGGAATTATTTATAATATGAATTTGTAAACACGGAAATGCGAAGACACAACACATTGATAAATTTAAACTTAAAACATTTTTTTTCGGCGACGGTGTGCTTAAAAAATTAGGTTCTCTGACAAATTTTGTGATAATGTATCTTTAACCCCTCTAAATCTTCCCGTGGTAAGGGGAGGTTTTTAAGCCCCTTCCTTGCTAAGGAAGGGAGAGGGGAAGGTTGAATAACACAACTTTAGTAAGAACTGGTTTCTTTTCCACGGAATTTGTCAGAGAACCCAAAATTACTAAATGACGAACAATTCAGGTCAGGAGAAATTTTGCCGGACATCGAAATTTATGTTGATAAGGGTTCTTTGGTAATCAAAAATCTCAGCGAAGATTTTTCTAAACGATTACCCGGTGTTCGCCTGGACAATCGCATTCATCATTTTCGCGCGCCGGGATTTTATTATCGGGAAATCATCTTAACCTTGCGAAAACAAAAGGCTGCTTATGTCGATCACGCCCGCAAGTTTGTCCCCATTGAACTTCCCATAAAAGAAAAAATTATTCCGCGCAAATTTCAAACCGAAGCGATGAAGGCCTGGCTGGACAGCGGTTCCCGCGGCGTGGTGACCCTTCCGACCGGTTCCGGGAAAACAATTTTGGCAGTGATGTTGATCGAAAAAACCGGGCGGCCGACGTTGGTTCACGTCCCGACAATTGATTTGATGCACCAATGGCACGAGGTGTTGACGCGCTATTTTGGCGGGGACATTGGCTTGTTGGGCGGCGGCTACAAAGAAGTTGCGCCGATTACCGTGGCGACTTATGATTCAGCATTGCTTCACGTAGAAAGCAAGGGCAACCGGTTCGGTTTGGCGGTGTTTGACGAGTGCCATCACTTGCCCGGCGATCAGTTTCAATATTGCGCGGTGAGTTCCATTGCCCCGTTTCGCCTGGGGTTGACCGCCACGCCGGAGCGCACCGATGGCCGCGAAGCGCGCCTCTTTCAGTTGGCGGGAAAGCTGTGCTACCGGGCAAAAATCCGGGAGTTGGAAGGCTCATCGCTGGCGCCGTATCGCGTGGAAACGCTGGAGTTGGAGTTGACCCCGGAAGAACGCGCCGCCTACCGGCAATCCCGGCAGCAATATCTCGATTTTCTCAAGCGGGAAAATATCAACATGGGCGGGGCAAACGGGTGGAACCGTTTCTTGTGGAAATCCAGCCAGACGCCGGAAGGGCGCGCGGCATTTAAAGCATATCTAACCCAGAAAAAACTCAGTCTGGCCGCATCGGCCAAACTGGAAACCGTCTGGTCGCTGATTTGCGATCATCGGGGTGACCGTATTCTCATTTTCACGCAGGACAATGACATGGCCTATCAAATCGGGCGGCGATTTTTTCTGCCGGTGCTGACCCATCAAACCAAGCTAAAGGAACGCGAGGCGTTTTTGCAAGCATTCCGCGGCGGCGAATACCCGGTGTTGGTGACTTCAAAAGTGCTCAACGAAGGCGTGGATGTGCCGGAGGCAAATGTGGGAATTGTGGTTTCCGGCAGCGGCAGCGTGCGCGAACACGTGCAGCGGCTGGGGCGTCTGTTGCGAGCACAGCCGGGCAAAGAAGCGGTTTTATACGAGCTTATTGCAAAAGATACGGGTGAGCATTTCATCAATAAACGGCGGAAAAAGCACCATGCCTATCGGAAACGCAGGCAATGATGAGCGTTGTGTAGTTCGTGATATTGAAAGGTATTGAAAAAAAT
>CAYVDX010000103.1:0-9345 GCA_964450485.1 uncultured Calditrichaceae bacterium | reverse complement strand
CGATGATTACTCAGGTTAAAAACCATTTGCTCTCGTCCCGCGGAAAGATCGATTTTGTACACAGGGCTGTAAAAATTCAGTCGGAGCAAATCTATGCCGCGGCCGCTGAATTCTACTCGCACGGTTTTTGGCGCGGGGTATTTAAGCCACGTATTATTGTTGTTTATGATTACATCTAATGGAATGTTGGTCGTGTAATCATAATCCTTGCCCATTTTAACCATGAACCAAAAAAAGAGGGCCAATAAAAAGATCGAGATTTGAACCTTGTAATTTTTTCGTTTTTGTTTATTCATATTTTGCGTCGAGTCGTATATCCGATTGGTTTCCGATGATGCTTTGCCGCGCACCCAAACAGGTTATTTTTGACAATTTTCACAATAAAAAGTTGAACGATTACCCAACATTGTTTTGATAATATCCCGGCCGCATTGATAACACGGCAGACCGGCCCGCTGGTAAACTTTTAAAAAATTTTGATTCTCGCCGGCTTGCCCGGTTACGGTGCGATAGGCGCTGTAGGTCGTGCCGAAACGATCAATGGCGGCGTTTAGAATTCGATGAATTGACGCATGTATTTCCCGTATTTCAGAGGGGGGCAAATCACCGGTTTTACGGAAGGGGGATATTGCGGCGTCGAAGAGAATTTCGCTGGCGTAAATATTACCGATACCGGCAAGTTTATGCTGATCCATTAAAAACAGTTTGACGTTCATATCACGCTTTTGCAACATTTCCCGTAAATATTTTAGCGTTAATTTACCGTTAACCGGATCAATCCCGAGATTCTGAAAACGGGGCTTTTGCTGATAGAGCCAAATTTTACCAAACCGCCGCATGTCCTGAAAATACAGATATTTGCCCGATTCAAAAAGCATGCTGACATGCACATGCCGCGGATATCGCGAGTGGCTTTTTTCCTGCAAAAAAATGCCGGACATGCCCAAATGAAACACCGGGAAAATATCCGTCAGGTCAAAGAGCAGGTATTTTCCGGTTCGCTGCAAATCCGCAATTGATTTACCTAGCAATGCCGCGCGAAAAAGCCGCGGATCGCAGTTTTGCAGCAACGAGGCAGCGTTTTCGCTAAAGGTGATCTCCGCAAAAACCTCTGATTGGTAAATCGGCAGCAACTGCCTGCGAATGGTTTCAACTTCCGGCAATTCCGGCACGGGCAAATTCTCTCATCATTGGTTCAACATCCATTCGGCGTCGGAAAATATTAAATGCGAAGCAATGTAATAAAAGTCTGGGGTGATTTAAACCGGTTTTTTATGTGATGGGGTGGTTGGACGATTCTAATACGGAAAACAGGATAAAATGTTTAGTTTTTCCTTTAATTTTTCAGCCATTTTTCCAGCATTGCGTTAATGTTTTCAAACGCAATAATCGTTCGAATTTCGTCAAAATACTGGCAGACGCGCAGCTTGTCCACTGAATCCGGACGTAATCGATTGATGCGCATTAAACCGATTTTGAATTGATTGCGAATGTCTTCATTTGTGATATTTTCAGTCGTCAACACGATGATCAGATCATCAATAAACTGATTGATATAATCATTTAAATGTTGCCGCCGCCATTCTGTTTCAGTACCGGGATATATTAAACTCAAATCCGGGAAAAATTTATTGCCATCTTTTAAAACAATTAGTTGTCGAATGGCTTCTTTTAATTCTGCCAACGTTGAATTCATGCTGACCCTTGACGCTGTTTTTAACAATATTTAAGCGATCATTACGATGATTCTCTTGTCAGCTATATTATAAGCAGCGGGCAATACGGATTCAACAATTACTTTACTTCTGTAATTTCTTTTAGCGCATTTAATAACTCGTTTTTAACAAATGGTTTGTTGAGTGTTAAATTAGCACCCATACCTTTTGCCAGGGTAAGGTAATTCTGGGCGCTGCCTCTGCCGCCGCCGGATATGGCCAGAATTTTGATTTGGGGAAATCTCCGTTTAATCTCCTGGATCGTTTCGATACCTTCCATTTCCGGCATGATCAGGTCTGTGATAACAATGTCGATTTCAGGTTCACGCTTGATAATTTGCATGCCTTCCTTGCCATTGGCTGCGACGAGTAAATCATAATCATCGCCAGTTAGCATTTTACAAATCATTTCCCGAACGTCAACATCATCATCTATCACTAAAAGACGCATTACAATTTCTCCTTTTTGCATTTATCCAAATCCTGGCGAATGGCATTCGCCAACTCTTTCATAACAATCGGTTTCCCTATAACCTGTTTGATGCCATGCTTTCGCAACGTGGCGTCTGTAAGATTGTCGCCGTAACCGGTCATAATGATAATAGGGATTTCCGAGCGAAGTTTCTGTAACTTTTTTGACAAATCCAGACCGGTCATATTTGGCATGGTTAAATCGGAAATCAGTAAATCATATTTATCCGGTAGTTGTTTAATAACCCGCAATGCCTCCAAACTATTATAGTAAACATCCACTTTATAGCCACATTTAACCAGCATCCGTTTCACCATATCGGCTATAATTTTATCATCATCAACGACTAAAATGGATTCCTGTCCCCCGACCATTGTTTTTGGATCAATTTTTGTGGTTTCCGACGCGGCTTTTACGACCGGAAGATACACGTGAAAGCTTGATCCTTTTCCCGGCTCGCTGTAAACGAGGATTTCACCGTGATGGCTGCGCACAATTCCGTGCACCACCGAAAGCCCCATGCCGGTCCCCTTATCCACGGCTTTGGTCGTGAAAAAGGGTTCGAAAATGCGCTCCATCGTCGCCTTATCCATGCCGTTGCCGGTGTCAATAACCGTTAAACGTACGTACTCCCCCTCATTCAGATTGGGGCTCAATTTCGCGGTTTCCGCGTCCACGTCAACCTGTTTCAATTCGATGGTAAGCGTGCCGCCTTTTTCCTCCATTGCCTGCGAAGCGTTGGCGCATAAGTTCACAATCACCTGGTGCATTTGCGTGGCGTCGGCCAGCACTTTATCGCAGGCGCCGTTTATTCGCTGCCGGATTTCGATGGTAACCGGGATGGTGGGGCGCAGTAGTTTAATCGCTTCTTTTACGATTAAATGCAGCGCCAGCGGTTTTCGTTCTTTTTCAACTTGTTTACTAAATAATAATATTTGCTCCACCAAATCCTTCGCGCGTTTTGCCGCTTTAAAAACGTGATCCAAATCCGCAAACAACGGGTCGGATGGCGGCAGACCGGATAGCGCCATATCCGTGTACCCCATGATCGGCGACAGAATATTGTTGAAATCATGCGCAATTCCCCCCGCCAGCGTGCCGATGGTTTCCAGTTTTTGTGATCGTCGCAATTGCGCTTCCAGCTTTGCTTTTTCTGCTCTCATCCGCTTGTGTTCGGTAATGTCTTCCTTGACGGATAGAAAATGGGTAATATCTCCCTTTTCATTTAAAATGGCGGAAATGACTGCGTTCTCCCAATAAAGCTCGCCATTTTTCTTTTTGTTATGAAACTCACCGCGCCATTCTTTGCCGGCAAGAATTGTCTCCCAGAGTTGTTTGTAAATTTCCTTCGGCATTTTGCCGCTCTGAAGGATGCTCGGATTTTTACCCGTTACTTCTTCGGCCGAATACCCGGTCAGGCGGCAAAATTTCGGATTGACGTACTCAATATTTCCCCGCCGGTCGGTAATCAATACCACCGCGGGGCTGTGTCGTATGGCCGCGCTGAGTGTTTTCAGCTCTTCTTCCGTCCGCTTGCGTTCAATTGTAATTCCTGAAAGATGGGCCATCGATTCGATTAACTGGATTTCGGCATCAGTGGGACGACCGGGTTGTTCATGATAGAGCGCAAAGGCGCCCAGCACATTTTCTTTTGCATCCATTATCGGTTGCGACCAGCACGCACAAAATCCGTATTCCTTCCCCAGGTGGCGAAAGTCAGCCCACAGCGGAGAGGTATTGACGTCCTCGACCACAACACGTTCCCTGCGATACATCGCAGTGCCGCAAGAACCGGCAGCGGGGCCGATTTGCATGCCGTCGATGATGGCATTGTAAGCATCCGGCAAGCTCGGTGCTGCGCCGTGGCGAATTGTTTTACCATCTAACAGCAATATCGAACCGCGAACATTTGGCAGGTACGCTTCGGCAACCTGGGTGATCGCTTCAAAAATTTCGGTTTGCGACGCCTTGCCTCGTGAAATAAGTTCAAGAATCCTGCGCTGCTCAAATTGCAGAAATTCCGCCTGCTTGCGCTCGGTAATGTCTCTGAGTGTGCCCTCTGTTGCAATCGGTTTGCCGTTACGATCAAACAAGATGTGGGTATTTATCGAAACAAAAATTAAACGGTTTGACTTATCTTTCAGGCGAATCTCAAAATCGTTGACTTCACCGGTTGCTTCCAATTTTTCGCAAAGTTTTAAATAGTCGCCGGGATCATAATAGAATGTTTTGCTCGATTTGCCAATAAGCCCTTCGCGCTTAAATCCCGAATGCCTTTCGATGGATGGGCTAATTTCGGTAATGACGCCGTTGTAATCCGTTTGATAAAAAACATCCTGGACATTCTCAAAAATCTTTCGATATTTTTCCTCGCTTTTTTGCAGCGCCTCCTCTGCCTGCTTGCGCGAGGTGATGTCGTGATTGATCGATAAGCAAGCTTTTGTTCCCTTGTAATCAATTGGCGTAACAACCACTTCCACCCAGTATTCGGCGCCATCCTTATTCTTTTTCTTCTCGATAGTGGTAACCGATTTACCTTCCGTCAATTGTTTGTCCCATTCAGCCTGGCTGATTTCACCGGATCCGGGCAAGGCAAGGTCTTTTGAAATATTCATACCGATGAGTTCATCCCTTGAATAGCCGGTTTGTTTCACTGCCGCGGGATTGACTTCGACGATCTGTCCCGGGTCGGTTCCGCCGATTTTCGTCACAAAAACGGCATCACCTAAATCCTCAAAAAAACGTCTGAATCTTCTTTCGCTCTCCCGGAGCGCTTCCTCGGCCCGTTTGCGCTCGGTAATATCCAACAGCGTACCTTCATAAAAAATCGTTTCTCCCTTGCCATTTTTGACAGCCCGGTCATTCATCAACACCCACACCGGTTCATTATCAGCGCGTCGCATTTTAACTTCCACATTTGTCAACAATCCTTCATCATCCAACAGCCGTGCCAGTCTTTGCCGCTCGTTGGCATCCCAATATAATTCCGCGGTATTTTCGATGGACAAAAGCTGTTCGGTGCGGTTATAACCAAATAATTGTACCATGGCCGGATTGACAGTGATGAATTTACCTTGCAGTGTGCTCTGGTAGATGCCCTCCGTCGCGTTTTCAAAGATAGAACGAAATTGTTGTTCGGCCTGCCGGGTTTCTTCCAATGCTTTTTGGCGGGAAATAACAGCGGCGAAATTTTGAGCAATGACCTGGGTAAATTGCAGTTCCTCATCAGTGCAAGCATGGGCTTTATCAAAATAAACCATAAATTTACCGAATAAGCGATCCTGACCTTTTAAAGGAACAAAGAGCAGGGCGTTAATCCCTTCATCCAAAACGGATTTTTTAATATCGTCACTCAGTTTGCTTTTTGATACATCAGAATAATACAACGGTTGTGCATCGATTTCATCGATTTTCCAGGGGCTGTGACCATCCATTTTCCGGCGATAGCTATCCGACAGGTTATGCCAGGCTTTGAAATGGACTTTCTGATCCGCTTCAAAAAGTAAGATTGAGTATCTGTCGGCTTTCAGGGTTTTTAAAATACCCTCGCCGGCGGCATGGTAGATATCCTTGAGGGTTTGGGCGCGGTTTAAATTTTCAATGGTTTGCTGTAAGTGTTTTGTTTGCCGTAAATGAGTTTGAATCTGTTCTTCGATTTCTTTTTGTTTGCTAATGTCCACCACATAACCGAGAAAATGGGTGGTTATGCCATTTTTATCACGCAGGATCATGGTGTAATCCAGTAGCCAGATTGTTCGCCCATCTTTACGGATTGCGCGATAGGGATGATGTGTAAAATTTGAAGCGCCGCTGTCGAGGTTGGTACGTATCTCTTCAATATAGCGCACGATATCTTCTTTTGGAATAATTTTCGCGGAGGTAATTTCCCTGTTTATGAATTCCTGAACAGTATAGCCAAACACTTTTTCCACATTCGGAGACACATACTCCACTGGCCAGCCATGTTGATTCTTCCATTTGAAGACAACCACAGGCCCTTCGGTAAAAATATTGCGCTCTTCTTGCAGTGTTTTAAGGCTTTTGTGGAAAGCACTTTCCACATTTTTCCGTTCGGTGATGTCACGGGCAAAAGTGATGTGATATTCCTTTTCCTCGAATTCATGATGGTTTATTGCAAGTTCAACGGGAAATGTGTGCCCGTTTTTCGTAATCCATTTTGATTCAACAATCATTGCCCCTTTCTGTTTTAACTGACGCCAGTGGTCTTGCCAGTCTGCTTTCTGAAAATCCGGATCAATATCATGCACGGAAAGCTTCAGCAGTTCTTCCTTCGTATATTCCAGCAGATGGGCAGCCTGCTTATTTACATAAATAAATCGCGCATCCGATCCCACCCAAAACACGGCGTCCTGAGAGTTCTCAACGGTAAGCTGAGTAAATCGAAGAGTATCGTTGAAAAATTTACATTCAGGAATGATGCTGTCAAAATGCGCGGCAGTTTTCATTCGCTGCTGATCCGGGTTTTTACCCGGATCTATCTCTGAAATTCTTTTGCGCATTTCCCGCAACTCAGCAATAAGCTGCGCTTTGGTTTTATTCTGATCTTTCATGTTTCATCACCAAATATTGGTCGTAGCAAAATTAAAAAGAGAACCATTGTACCCACATATCCGGTTTCATCGTATTCACAAAGACAGGTTTGCCGGAAAAGACAAACCGGAGAACCGGAACTGGCGGAATCGGATTCCTATTCAGCCAGTGAAAACACCAAAAACATTTTCTTGAAGTATATAATTATCGGCGTGTTTTTATAAATCTTCAGTATTAATCTTGGGTCATTCAGGATAGGCGGGCAATATGTTCAACGAGCTATCGAGCATGTTTGTTGACGCATTGGCTCAATGATCCTTCGTAAACGTTTTGTTGACTATTTTCCAGCCATCCGACATTTTAACGAGAGTTAGGTAATCCGTATAGGATTTGTCCCGATATTGAAAAACCGTTTTAAACGCGCCGATATTTTGAGTAATCTCGCCGGCTGTAATGGCAGTCTTTACCGCTGTTTTCCCCTGTTTTTCAACGACCGTGAGATAATTTTCCAGCGGAATGCTCAAAATCGCGTCGTCTTTTACGGTTTGCAGCATCGCATTCGGGCTAAAGGCCTGCCGCAACAATTTGACGTCGGCATTTTTCCGTCCCTCAAAATACCGGTTGATGGTATTTTCCGCCTGCTGATAAGCGTTAGGCTTTTTCAGAAACGCTCGCAAAACCCGGTTGTACGCATCAGCGGCATTGATATACGGAAAATGCCCTTCGTTGTGGAACGTTTGCACTTCCGCGCCCGGGTAAAGCGCCTTGAGTTGCGCGCGCAATTCCGGTTCGATCAGCGGGTCATTGTCAGACTCGATGATCAATTTGGGAATCCTTTTGACGGCGTATTGATTCGGATTCACCGTCATCACATCCACGACGATATCGTAACGATTGATAAATTGCCGTTTACTGAACGGCAAACTGGGCAAAAAGGCTTTTAATAATTCGGACCGGTGCGCGGCGGGAAGAATTTCGTTGTTAAATTTTTTCTCACCAAGCTTGCTGATGATAAATTCCGGGACAAAGGGCAACAGCTTTCGGGTTGCATCATTTTTTCCGCGAATCAGATTGTTCGGTGGAAATGTATTGCCCAAAACCGCTTTTTCCACGCGATGGGGAAATTTTTGCAACAAATATTGGGTAATATACCCGCCCATGGAGGTGCCCACGGCAATAAATTTATCGACCTTTTCCCGGTCTAAAATGGCGATGACGCCTTCACCGGCGACTTTTAGCGAATGGATTTCTTCCGGCAGCGAATAGCTGACAACGCGATAATCACTCTCAAAAGTTGCGACCTGGTTCCACCACAAATCGTACGCGCCGCCCATCCCATGCAAAAACAAAATGGTTTCATCGCCGTTGCCGCCTGCGTAGTATCGCCATTCGACGCCATCGACAAGCAGCGTTTTCGTGGGTCGCTGTTGAAAGTCTTTTAGCCGCTCGGCATATTTGTCTTTTTGGTGATATAATTCAAAAAAATCCGCCTGGGGAGCGGGAATGAGATAAATTATCACCACAAGTAGCAGAAAGATGATAAGCCCGGTTTTCAATTTATGATTTTTCACGTAAGATTGTTTTAATATCGGAGGTTTTTGATCACCGTTCGTTTATGTGCATTCTTGATTGTTTCGCATTTATTTCCCACAGTTATTGGCTAATCCGCTGTCTCAAATTAAATATTTTCAATTTTTATTGCAACAGTAAATCGTTTACGGTTGATTTTGGCAAATATAGAGATTACCTTTTGCGGGTTTAAATGCTGCCTGCAACGCCGCGAAATGAGTCAGCGGCGTTGCAATAAATGAAAAGATGAAACGGCAATCGAATACAAATTTTATCGGAAAAATGACAAATTTGACAGCCAACATTAAAATCGCTTATATTTCCGATCAGCAGTTTCCCATTGAGAAAGCCGACGCCGAGCAGGTCGTCAACACGGTTTCCGCGCTGATTTCGGAAGGACTGAACATGCGGCTGGTGATTCCCCGGGACTGGAGAAATATCGGCGTCCCCAAAGAAACGCGATTGCAACATTTAGTTGGATTTTATCACCTCGGCAACGGGCTGCTCACCAAGGAACTGAAGCATTTTCCGTTGACAAAATTGCGCCTGGAAAAATATCCCCACGGCGTTATTGCGCCGCTTTGGGCAAAATGGCATGGCGCGGAAATCGTCTATACCCGGAATCCGCTGCCGGCGTATTTTGCGCGCCTGCTTGGGTTGAAAGTGGTTTTTGAAACGTATCGCTTTTACGGAAAGAAAAATCGCTGGTTGGGAAAGCTGCTGGCGCGTTTATCGCGTTCGGACAAATTTTTAGGGATCATCACCCATTCGCGGCTGTCCCGGGACAGCCTGGTCAGCCTCGGGATTGACAAAGATAAGCTTGCCGTCGTTCACAACGGCTTTAATCCCGATCTGTTCGCGGAACCGATGACCAAATCGCGGGCCCGCGCGCAGTTGGGTTTAGCCGGGCGTCAAAAAATTGCCTGCTACACCGGGCGTTTGGACCGGGACAAGGGCATTGAATCGCTGCTCGAATTGGCCGCTAAAACGCCGGAAATCACCTATCTTTTTATCGGAAAAATGCAGAAGGATCCGCGG
>CAYVDX010000102.1:0-9367 GCA_964450485.1 uncultured Calditrichaceae bacterium | reverse complement strand
TGTATATCCTGTTGATCCTGTCGAAATCCTTTGAAATTTAACATTGTCAAGTTAGAATGCAACAGCCCTGCCTTAGCAAGGGGAGACTATTTCGTTTGTTTCGTTTATTTAATGGGCTGAA
This sequence comes from uncultured Calditrichaceae bacterium, assembly GCA_964450485.1. Classification (GTDB taxonomy): domain Bacteria; phylum Calditrichota; class Calditrichia; order RBG-13-44-9; family J075; genus JACKAQ01. The sequence continues at coordinate 9,246 of CAYVDX010000102.1, read as the reverse complement.
TAGTAATATGCAATCTAACAAAATATTAGCCAGCCATCTTTTTCAGATAACTGGCTTAAACATTTTAATATCAAAAGAATAGGAAAATCAACTGGAAAAGCAGGAAAAATCGAAATCAGCTATGAAAAGCTGGCAATAGCGGCCGCTACCGTATCGTAACTCTCAAAAATGTCGTTCAGCCGGGTAATTTTCATAATATTTTGCAGCGATGGGGTGATGCCGGCCAATTTCAAGTCACCGCCGTTGTGTTTGTACGTTGAAAGCGCGTTGATCAGAATGCCCAATCCGCTGCTGTTCATGCGACCCACGTTTGCCAGGTCGATCACGGCCTTCAGATTTCCCTCATCAATCATTTGATTAATTTCATCGTTGATCTGAACCGCTTCCGGCCCGCCCATCACATCACCTTTTAAGTGCATGATGAAAATATCATTTTGCTGTTCTTTAATTACATTCATAATCGCCAGCCCATTATTTTTTCTTGACTGTCGCTTTAGCGGCATTTTTGCGGTCTTCCCACTCAACCAATACCGGCGACGCGATAAAAATTGAGGAATATGTTCCGACAACGATGCCCAAAATAAGCGCGATGGCAAAATCCCGGATAATTTCGCCGCCGAAGAAATATAGCACGATGACAACGATTAATGTTGTGCCGGAGGTAACGATTGTCCGGGAAAGCGTTTCGTTGATGCTGCGATTCACCATTTCGGCAAAACCGCTGGTTTTGCGTTTGAAGGTTTTCATATTTTCGCGAATCCGGTCGTACACCACGATCGTATCGTTAAGAGAGTAACCGATGATTGTCAAAATCGCGGCAATAATCGGCACGGAAATTTCCAGGTTTGTCAGCGAGAAAAAACCCAATGTAATGATGATGTCGTGAAAAAGCGCCAGCACCGCGCCAACGCCAAAACGAAATTCAAAGCGAAACATAATGTAAATCAAAATCAACAGCATGGAAAAAAGGATCGCCCAAACAGCGTCGCCAACCAACTCGGAACCAATTTTTGGGCCGACGCTTTCCACCCGACGTTCTTCGATGCTGTAATTCGGAAATTTTTCCTGTAAATCCGCATAAATTTGATTTTTGATGGCGTCATAGTCGTCTTCGACGTCCATTTGTATGGCAATTTCCCGGGGGCTGCCATAATGTTTGATCTCGGCGTTTTTCACGCCTTGCCGCGCGAAAGCCGCGCGCACATCTTCAATGGGAATATTGATCTCGGCTGTAGAATTGTTTTTATCGACAAATTGTAATTCGACAAATGTACCGCCTTTAAAATCGATGCTAAAATGCGGCCCGCCGTGCCATATCAGCGAGGCAAGGGATATCGCGATCAGCGTGCCGGAAATCAGGAATGCGAGCTTACGCGATCCCATAAAATCAAAGTGAGTGTTGTTAAAAATTCGCATTTCGAGTCTATCTCCTTTTCTCGAGCCTTAAATACTAATTTGTTTGATAATCCGTTTGGTCAATAAAAATTCAAACAGCGCGCGCGTCACAAAAATAGCGGTGAACATACTTGCCCCGATGCCAATCATTAAGGTGGTGGCGAAGCCGCGGACCGGCCCCGTGCCAAAATTATACAGCACAACGGCGGCAATAAATGTGGTTACGTTGGCGTCCAGAATGGTGATGAACGCCTTGCCGTATCCGATATCCAGCGCGGCCCAGGTTGATTTTCCACCGTCTAATTCCTCGCGAATGCGCTCAAAAATCAGCACATTTGCATCAACGGCCATGCCGATGGTCAATATGATGCCGGCGATGCCCGGCAGGGTCAAGGTGGCATGGAGGCTGGACATAAATCCCAACAGAATAAAAATATTCATAACCAAGGCAATATCCGCGATGACGCCGGAAAATTTGTAATAAACAGCCATGAAAAGCACCACCAAAATTAAACCGGCGATGGTTGACAATGTGCCTTTATGAATGGAGTCTTTTCCCAAGGATGGCCCGACGGTGCGCTCTTCGATGATTTCCAGCGGCGTGGGCAGCGAACCGGCTTTGAGCACGCTGGCCAACACCCGCGCTTCTTCGTTGGATTCCAGTCCGGTAATCCGGGCGCGTCCGCCCCGAATTTTCTCGCGAATATTCGGCGCAGAACGCACCTTGTCATCGAGAATTATGGCCAACCGCTTGCCTTCATTCGCGCCGGTAATTGCCGCAAACTGGCGGGTACCTTCGCCGTTAAAAGTGATGCTTGTTTCAAAGCGCCCGATGGAATTGGGATCATCGCTGCTTCCCAGTGAATGAGAAGCGTCAATAATGGTTTCCCCGGTAAGCGCCGGCGTGGCATTGACCAGGTAAGCTTGTATATAATCATTATCATTTTGGTGATTGCGCAACCGGGCGTCACTGACGCTTTCCACCAAAAATTTGGCATTCTGCGCTTCCCGTTGAATAATCTTCTGAACATTGGGATCTTTCATCGCCGCTTCGAATCGGGAAATATCTTTTTGGCGGATCAATAAACCGTTTGCATACGGCACAAATAGCGGCTCGACTTCCGCTTCTCTTTCCGAGGCAACCGCGGAAGTGTCCTGCGCAGAGTCGGGCGAAGCGCCAAAAAGTTCCTCGCCGCTAATGGTCGATGTATCATCCTTGGCTTTTGTTTCTTCGGGTTTTGACACCCCGGTCGAATCATCTTCGCTGGCTTTTCCCGCCAGGTATTCATTGATTTTTGTCGCGGTGCGCTGGGCAACATCCAAATCCTTGACAATGCTGAACGCCAATTTCGCGGTTTTTCCGACCAAATTGATGGCTTGCTGGCGGTCCGTGATGCCGGCCAACTCAACAATGATGCGATCACTGCCCTGTTTCTGGATGACCGGCTCGGAAACGCCGAATTCATCAACCCGGTTCCGCAACACTTCCAATGACCGGTCGATGGAATCGTCAAGCTCTTTTTTTAAATACTTGATTATTTCATCGCGGGTGCGCACTTCCCGGGAGCTGAAATAGAGGGTAATGCTTGACCCGGCTTCGCTGATTTTTTCATCCAATACATCTACGATGTTTCTTTCCGATTCTGCCGCTTCCTTGACGGCCGCATCCAGCGCTTTGCGAAACCGTTCGTCTTTGTTGTGAGCAAGCTTTTCCAAAAATTCCTTTGTGTTCACTTCCATCACAAGGTGCATGCCGCCTTGCAGGTCCAGTCCCAGTTTGATGGAATTCTTCACTAATTCTTTGTATTTCTTGGGGTCTTTGCGTTCCAACTCGTGTTGTTTTTCCAATGACATCATGTTGAATTGGATGGTGGGAATGAGAAAATAGCCAAAAAGTAAAAATACAGCTAAAATCAATAATCCTTTGAGGGTTGTTTTTTGTGTCATTCCGAGAAATTCCTCCAATACCTTAATTTTAAATCGTTTCGTTTTGTTGATTATTTCAGCGCCTAAAAGAATTTACAAACCGAAAAATTTACTGGCCGGCGGTTGAAAAGTCAATTGAAAAGTGAAATAACACACAGAGGCGTCTTGCCGAGAATGCCAGGTTGAAACGATCTTTGACGGATGAAAAAGGCGGCCGGATGTTCATCGCAAAAACAAAAATTTTTGGCGAAGCACGCCAAGCTCGGTAGTAATTTGCACAAAATAAATCCCCGAAGCCACAACATAGCCCTGGGGATTCTTCCCATCCCACTTAACAATGTGCCGACCGCAGGTGTGCACTTCAAAACGCAGCGTCGTGACGAGTCCCCCGTGAAAGTCAAGAATTTCGACCCTTACGGGCACTTCCCGGTAAACCCGATAGCGGATTTTAACCGGCTGATGATCGTGCGATGCGTCTTCCACGGAAATAATTTCGACATTCGGCAAATATTCCGGCGAAGCGCTTTGCCGCGGTTTTGCCCGCCGGAGGCCAAACGCCTCGGAATGCTTTTTTAATGTTTCCCGAAGATGCAGGTCGGCAAATTTCCAATTGTGATGCGCGTCGCCGCTGAGAATCAGCGAGGGCGCATGGTTATAAATGCCGTGGAGTTGCAGCAGCGTTGCCAAATGCACATTCCGGTCGCGATTTCCCTGGGAATCGTCAAACGCGGCGCAGGTAATGTAAAACCGGGTCGAGCGCAGCAGGTTTTTGTCGGATTTGGAATGCGTTTCCAGAATGTTCAACGGATTGTATTGCAGCAGATAATTCACGTCGTACTTCCGCTTTCGCGGACGGCGGAAGGCCGGGGCAAACATGGCGTCCGAGCGCACCCACAGAAAATCGTCCGGCCCGCCGTGGTCGTGGCGGGGGTCATCCATATCGCGAAACATGTGGCTGCCGTCATAGCTGCCCACGGAGCAAAAAAGCCTCGGGTGTTTAATCGAAAGCATAATTGCGGTGTACCCGCCCAGCGAAAACCCGTCCGCCGCGCGATTTTCCCGTCCGGTTTTCGTTCGGTACGTTTTATCGATATGCGCAATAAGATCGTGGATAAAATAATTCTCGAATTTGCCGGTACCGACGCCGGAATGCTTCCGGGCGAGTTTGGCATTTAAAAAATTGACGCCCAAACCGAAAACCGCGCCATCGTCAGAGGTCATGCTCACGCCAACGATGATCATCTCACCGGTTGCGCCGGCAGCGAGCATTTCATCGGCAAGCTGCCGCACGGATTGCCCGCCCCGGCTGTGATCTTGATACGGATCAAACCACTCGTTTTCATGCCCGCGAAAAAGATAGAGAACCGGGTATCTTTTGGTTGCATCCGCATAATTCGGCGGCAGGTAAATCTTATATTTTTTACGGATTTTTAATGATTGGCTGTAAAAATCCTGCGTCAGCACCGTCGATTCTTTTGTCTTCAAAACCGCGCCCTGCATCGCTCCCTCTTCCTCAAACTTGATTTTTTATCCGTATGAATCCATGATGAAAAATTCACTTTAAGGCTTTTTGGTTACATTGTAAATATTGGACTTAAACTCCCTTCTCCTTTCAGGAGAAGGGCCGGGGATGAGGTTTAACGATGAAAAAAGCTTAACAAAAACATCAGCCCAACCTCACCCCCAACCCCTCTCCTGCGAGGAGAGGGGAGCTTAAGCTATTAAAAACATGATCTTTAACTCAAAGTCTTAAAATATCCCTAAAAAGGAACAATTTAACAAACGATAATGAAAAAGCAATTTACTTTTGAATCGTGAATCAATATATTGCCAGATCAATGTTTAACGATCCATTTTTTTAGTGCGCGACAAAAATCAGGAGGATTCATGGCTGTTTCCGCAAAGCTCGAAAATTTACGCTTCACATTATATGCGCATGCAGATCAAACCATGATGTATGAAAGTTATTATCGAAACGGGGCGTGGGATGCGGGGAAAATCACACCTTTTCACAATATTGAATTATCGCCGGCGGCAAGTATATTAAATTACGGACAGGGTATTTTTGAAGGCATGAAAGCCTATCGCTCGGAAACGGGCAACATTGTCATGTTTCGTCCCCGGGATAACGCCAAGCGGTTTGCAAACAGCGGGCGCATCATGGCAATGCCGCCGACGCCGCCGGAAAAATTCATGCAGGCCGTCCGCGATGTGGTCATCAAAAATGAGGCATTTATCCCGGAAAGCAATAACGGCTCCCACAGTCTGTATTTGCGTCCGGTTTGCATTGCCACCGAGCCGCAATTAGGCGTCAAGGCAGCAAACGAATATTTATTTTACATTTACGTCAGCCCGGTTGGGCCATATTATGACGGGGTCGGGGTGATCGATTTGCTGGTTACCGATGTGCATCGCGCCGCTCCCCACGGCACCGGACACGCCAAAGCGGTCTGCAATTACCCGGTGAGCATGCGCCCGCGCGAGGAAGCGGTTACAAAAGGCTACAACGGCGTGCTTTTTTTGGACGCTCGCCACGACCGTTTTGTGGAAGAAGCCGGCGCGGCCAATTTTTTCGCTTTGATGAACGACGACACGCTCGTCACGCCGGAACTGGGCTCCATTTTGCCGGGCATTACCCGCGACTCGATTATCCGCATCGCCCGGGAACGATACGGCATGACCGTCGAAGAAAGGCATCTGCCAATTGAAGAAGTTTGCCAAAAAACAAAGGAGTGTTTTGTCTGCGGCACCGGCGCGATTATTACCTCGGTTCGCTCAATCCATTGGAAAGAAACAACTTACGACATCAACAAAAACGACTTTCAATTTGCCCATAAAATATATGATGAACTGATCGGCATCCAGCTACAGCGAAAAAAAGACCCATTCGATTGGGTAGAAATTATCCGGGCAACATAAGCATCGTTGCACACGCTTTTTCCCTTATTCCTGTTTTTTCAGTGTTTTAGGTTTGATTTTTTCAATCTGAATGTCTATATTCAGCTACCGGAGATTCTTTGGAGGCTTTTACAATATGAACCGTCTTTTTTTGATTGTCATCGTTGTGTTACTTGCGTCATTCCCCGTTTTACCGCAAGATGAAAGTCCGAGCCGTTTGGAGTCAGCGATTGATTCCTTTGACGGCCCCCCGGGTTTCAGTCGTTACCCGTTTACGGAATTCAAAGCCGGCGGCGTACGCCCCAGAGATATTAAAACAGGCTTTACCGGCGGTATCAGTCATGGCTGGAACATCGACGACCGTTTCTTTTATGCCGTTGAACTCAACTATTTCCAAAATTCGGAATTACGCACCACAACGGTTGCGCAGCTTGTCGGAAATACCCCGCCGTTTCAATTTGAAGAAATAGAAGTTGAACTGCAATTTGCAACGAAAATGCTCACTCCCTTCGTCCAGCTTTATTACGAAACCCCGCTTTCAAACAAATTTATGTTCGGACGGCTGCTGGCGGGATTGGGCTATGCACTGGTTTGGAGTCAGGAAAATAATTTTAAAGAACGGGTCGAACGCACGCGACGGTTTAACGGACTGATTTGGCAGGCGTCTGTCGGCGTGGGTTATAAAGCCAGCAAACGCGGCCTGTTGTTTGTTGATTTTTATTATCAAAATGCGACGCTGCGCAGATCGGATGAAATTCCCAAAGAAGGCCTGCCCATTTTTACCGAGCTGAATTTAACCGGCATCGGCGTGCGGGCCGGCGTGAACTTTCTGTTGGTTAAACCGTTATTCTTCTAATATTACCGAACACACTAAATGTCATAAATTGATTTTTGCAACAGCAATTTATGAAACGAATCTTTAAATTTCGCGATAACCATGGGATCAAAAATGCGATTTGAAATAAAATTACCTGTTTTTATCATTGCTTTTATTGTTTTCGGGCAATCCCTTTTTGCCCAGGGATTTTTTCCGGATGACGAATCAAAACCGAAAAGCAGCTTTATAGAATTCAAATTCGGCACAATGCGACCGGTGGATACCGACAAGGGAAATCTAATTGGATTTAGCACCGGCCGGCGATTAGACGACCGCTTATATTGGGGATTTGAGTTCAATCATTTCTTTTCTTCGTTTCAAAAAGAAACCACTGTTGCCGAATTTGACAGCGGCGGCATAAATTTTCGCGACAAGCAGCTTGAATTGGATTTTACCACGCGCATCGTCACGATTTTTCTGCAAATTTCTTACGAACTCAGGCTGGATCAAAAATCACCCGTATATATTCGCGCATCCGGCGGCGGCGGATTGGAACTCATTTGGAATAATGAAAATAATTTTCTCGACAATGTTGAACGTACCCGTTTCTTTAATACGTTTGGTTGGCAGGTTACCAGTGGAATAGGCATCCGTATCAGCAAATCGGGCATCATCTTTTTTGACGGGCTGTATAACAGCGCGATTGCCACCAAAAAACTTGAGCCGCAAAACGGACTTCCCACATTTCGGGAAATCGATATTTCCGGCTTCGGGCTTCGGGTCGGCGTGAATGTTTTTGGCGTCGGTTTGTAAGCTAAAAGACAATCAACAGTTAGCATTTATCGCAAAATCAAAATAAACCAAATTTATCACACACTGCATACACTGCCATTCTGCATGAAAAAAACACACTTTTCGAAGAACCTCATCAACAAATTTCGGCAAAAACGAATCAAACCTGGCGGGTGGCTGATCGTAGGCGTCGCGTTTTTTTATTGGGGATGCGCCTCTCAGCCGGGCATCAAAAAATCCGGGCGCAGCGACATCGTTGCCGAGCCAATGATTCGCGTGGCATTGGCAGGCCCTCCCGCGATTCACAAACTGTCTTTCGATGGCAGCTACACCCTAACGTTAGCGGAAGCAACCTACAGCTTTGACGCAACAATCGGTGAATTGGAAGTATTGAGCCAGGACGGCGGTTTGACGCTTCGCGGCAAGCGACGTTATTTCAATTTACCGTCGCCTCAGTTGCTGGTGTTTAAACCGTTTTCGCCGGATCAAAAATTTAAGTGGGATGAATTCGCTTATAGCGGCGAATTAACCCTACATTTTGTAAACGGTGAAATACTGGCGGTTAACAAGCTGCCGATTGAAACTTATTTGATGGGCGTGATTCCGCGCGAGATACCGACGACCCAGGAAGAGTTTAAAGAAGCGGTTTATGCCCAGGCAATTGCCGCCCGGAGCTACGCACTTTCGCGGCTGGATAAACCGCGGGACGCGCGCTTTGACCTCTGGTCTGATGAACGCGACCAGGTTTATAACGGCGTATCGAAAACGCCCGTGCTGGCGAAAGAAGCCATCATAAATACCCGGGGAAATATACTGACTCGCAACGGCCAGCCCGCGCTGGCGTCATACCACGCCTCTTCCGGCGGAGTGCTCGAAGTAAACGCGCCCGATGATTCAACATCCGGCAGGGCGCTGCGAAAGCCGCGGCTGGACACGATCGATGGCGAATCGAATGATAAGGTTTCGCCGTATTACCGCTGGGTCGAGGCGCGGAGTTCAGAGGCTATTTTACAAAATTTAGTGCGGGAATTCGGACTTGACCCTAACACAGCCCAACACTGGATTGAAAGCGGCTATACGCTGAATATTGACATCAACCAGCGCACCCCGGGGGGAAGGGTTAAATCGATGACCGTTCAAATCGGCGACGACAGTTTTTTGGTGGAAGGGATTAAAATCCGCCGGATATTGGCCGACCCATCCGGCAAACCGATCCCGAGCAACTTGTTCTTTCTCAACGTTTCCCCTTCAAATCCGGACAAATTTTATATCGTTGGCGCCGGGGCCGGTCATGGCAACGGCATGTCTCAATGGGGCGCCATCGGCATGGCATTGAAAGGGAGAACCTACAAAAATATTCTGGCTTTTTATTATCCGAATTTTGAGACAGAGCTTAAAACAACCTGAAAGTTAAAGTT
>CAYVDX010000101.1:7435-9420 GCA_964450485.1 uncultured Calditrichaceae bacterium | reverse complement strand
TCCTTTTATTTAGTCACTCAAAAACTGTCTGTAATGAAAATAACAAAATCCACCCAATTTTCCCTTGACATTATAGTTATTTTTCCCTAAAATCAACCCAAGTTTGAGAAATTTCAGCTATTTTTTGTGCATATATTCTTTATTAACAGGTAACTACGATAGTAATTGTTTTCTGGATTTTATGGTAAACATTTGCTGATTCAATCAATCAATGTCATTTAATACTCATAAGAATCTCCAGTTTTTATCATTTAATGATCAAAAAAAAAGATTTATTACAACTGCTTAAAAACATCTCAAAGGTTCTTTCACATCATCCAAAATGTTAACAGGAGGTAAGTAAATGTCCATAAAGACATTGATTGCAGTACTGGTATCCAGTTTATTCATATTGATTAGTTGTGGCGGCGGGGACGGCGGCAGCCAGGAAAGCGCATCCAAAGCACCGGTAAAGGAAAGCAAGCCGGCGTCAAAAGGCACTGATATTTCGATGTATTCCGGCACGATTACCGGCACCGTGAATTTTAACGGAACCGCTCCAAAGCCCAGGCGATTGAGAATGGATACGGAATGCGGCGCTTTCCATGACGGCCCGGTTTTTACCGAGAATGTGGTCGTAAATGATAACAAGCGCTTGAAATGGGTCTTTGTTTATGTAAAAGAAGGTCTTGGCGATAAAAAATTTGATCCCCCCGGAAAGCCGGTGGTTTTTGACCAAAATGGGTGTCAATATAAACCCCATGTTTTTGGCGTTCAGACGGGCCAGCCAATCGAAATTTTAAATAGCGACCCGCTATTACACAATATCCACGCTTTACCCAAGAACAACCGTCCCTTCAATTTTGGCATGCCCAAAAAGGGTGACACACGCGAACGGAGTTTTAAAAAACCGGAAATTATGGTCAGAATCAAATGCGATGTTCATCCCTGGATGGGTGCGTATTGCGGCGTTGTTGATCATCCCTATTTCAGCGTTAGCGGAGATGACGGGACTTTTACAATCGATCATTTGCCCGCCGGTCAATACGTCATTGAAGCATGGCACGAAGAATACGGCACAATGACCCAGACCGTAACCGTCGGCGATAATGAGACCAAAACCGTTGATTTTTCGATGGGGCCCTCAAGCTGATCGGCGGTAATGTTTTAACCACATTTTCCCTTGTAAAAAATTAATTAATTGTCTGTTGCAGTCATTTCGCCGGTTCACGCGGCGCTGTGTGAACAGGTGAAATGCGCTGCTACTTAAGGTGTGAACTAAAATCAGGAAGGTAGTGAACATCATGGCACACACTGAAAGCGATGCCGTTCATGATCATCACCACGAACAGCCTTTTTGGCGGAGATACATTTTTTCTACCGACCATAAAATCATTGGCTTGCAATACGGTTTCACTTCATTAGTCTTTCTGTTTTTTGGATTTTCATTAATGATGATGATGCGTTGGCAGTTAGCATACCCGGGTGAAGCAATGCCATTAATCGGCTGGCTGTTTGGAGAAGACACCATGCCCGGCGGGGTCATGCTGCCGGAGTTTTACAACCAATTAGGCGCGATGCACGGAACCATTATGGTTTTCCTGGGAATCGTGCCGTTAGCCGTTGGCGCATTTGGGAATTATGTCGTTCCATTGCAAATCGGCGCGCCGGATATGGCTTTTCCCAAACTAAACATGGCCAGCTATTGGTCGTTTTTTGTCGGCGGCGTCATCATGCTGCTAAGCTTCTGGTCGCCGGGCGGCGCCGCAAAAGCAGGCTGGACGTCTTATCCCCCTTTAGCAGATATTGAGACCACCGGCCAGACGCTTTGGCTTGTCGGAATGGTTTTTCTGATCACATCTTCGCTATTGGGCGCGGTCAATTTTATTACCACCATTATCCAACTCCGCGCGCCGGGAATGTCATTCATGCGAATGCCCTTTTTTGTCTGGGCGCAGTTGGTCACCTCTTTTTTGCTGCTGCTGGCCTTTCCGCCATTGGAAGCC
>CAYVDX010000101.1:0-7425 GCA_964450485.1 uncultured Calditrichaceae bacterium | reverse complement strand
TGGCAGGAACCAGCTTTTTCCTGCCCAGCGGATTAGTTGTTAGCGGAGCGCTGTTGAATGTCAGCGGCGGCGGAAGCCCGTTGCTTTGGCAGCATCTTTTCTGGTTTTTGGCGCATCCCGAAGTGTATGTTTTAATTCTGCCGGCAATGGGAATTGTTGCGGAAATTGTTGCGAATAATACGCGCAAACCGTTGTGGGGATTCAAAACAATGATTTATGCACTTGTTTTTTTAGGGTTTATGTCTTTCATCGTGTGGGCGCACCACATGTTTATCACCGGAATGGGAACCGGCATCAGCTCTTTTTTTCAGGTTACCACCATGATCATTTCCATTCCCTCGGTGATTATTCTTTCGGCGTTGTTCCTTTCCCTGTGGGGCGGGTCAATCCGTTTTAGCACGCCAATGCTTTTCGCGCTGGGATTTTTGCCAATGTTTGGAATTGGCGGTTTAACCGGGCTTCCTTTGGGCTTGGCCCCAACAGACATTCACCTTCACGACACTTATTATGTCATCGGACACTTTCACTATGTCGTTGCGCCGGGAACCATCATGGCGCTTTTTGCGGGAATTTATTATTGGTTTCCTAAAATCACCGGCAGAAAAATGAATGACGCGCTGGGTAAAATTCACTTCTGGGGGACCTTGATCTGCATGAATGTCATTTTTATGCCCATGTTTATCCAGGGATTGGCCGGGGTCTCCCGTCGCTTGTATGATGGCGGACAACAATATTCATTTGCGCAGCCGGTCATTCATTGGAATGAGGTGATGTCCATGGCCGCCTGGATTATGGGGCGTATCCAGTTTTTCTTTATTTTCAACCTTTTCCGGAGTATCAAAAAGGGTAAAAAAGTGTCTGGCAATGTGTGGGACGCCACTACGCTGGAATGGGCCGCCGCCCCCTCGCCGCCTGTTGGTCACGGCAATTTCAAAACGCTGCCAACGGTTTATCGTCCCGCTTATGAATACAGTGTGCCGGGCCATGCTGTAGATTTTACACCGCAAAATGTGCCTGATGAATCGGAAAAAATAAAGCAGGAGGGTTGAGCGGATGGAGATTCCCTATGTATCAACAATCCGACCGGATACCGGAGTATATAATGCGAAGTTGGGTGTTTGGCTGTTCCTCGCATCCGAAGTCATGCTTTTCGGCGGATTGTTTTCAGCTTATATTTTCTTACGAATTGGCGCACCTGTTTGGCCGGGAATGATCCATGACACCCTGTACACATCCTCTTTTCAAGTGCTCAGCGTTCCCATTGGCACATTCAACACCCTGGTGCTCATCGGTTCCAGCGTTACAATGGTCATGTCCTGGGCGTCGTTGATGATGAATAATTTTAAAAAATACCGGGTTTACATGGGATTAACCATTGCCCTGGCCATCTTGTTCTTGGCTGTCAAGGCATTCGAATATGGCGGTAAGTTCTCCCACGGTTTTTTTCCGGCCGAGAGCACTTTTTTAGCCATATATTTTACATTAACCGGTCTGCACGCACTGCACATTGTAGGTGGTATTATCGTCAATGCGTATTTTTGGGGTCCGGGAAGTAAAATGTGGAAAACCGACCCCAAACGGTTCACTAATCGTATTGAAATTGCCGGGTTATACTGGCATTTTGTCGATTTAGTCTGGATATTCTTATTCCCAACGATCTATCTTTTATAAAGGAGGTATGATGACAGATTCAATGAGCCATGAAGATATTCAACAACATGTTCGCGTGTATATGATCGTCTTTGCCTCTTTGGCAGTGCTTACAGTCGTCACGGTTGCGGTTGCCTATCTTCATCTGTATATTCACATGTCGATTTGGACATCACTGGTAATTGCCTTGCTAATTGCAATTGTCAAAGGTGGGTTAGTGGCCAGCTATTTTATGCACTTAAAATCGGAAAAAAAGGTCATTTTTATCACCCTGGTTATTACCGTGGTCTTTTTGCTGTTTATGTTTGCATTATTTATTTCTGCGTTTCACGACCAGGCAGGAGGTCACATTGTCACTTAAGACAGTACACATCCTTTTTATTGCCATATCCACATTGCTGGCATTCGGTTTTGGGCTATGGGCATTCAATTTTTACGCTACGGGCGGACAGGTAACTTATTTAATGACGGGTATTGCTTCCTTGCTCATCGGTGCAATTTTGATTGTTTACGGAAAGCGATTCCTCCAAAAATTAAAGCATATCAGTTATATGTAAATTTTTTTTGCGGCATAAAAAAAACGACGGATTATTATTTATGAGCATCTTAAAAAAGAAGCTTTTGCTAACAGCGTGTTTCGCCATGACTTATTTACCAAAAGCCATTTTTGCTTGCGACAAATGTTTCGGCGGCGCCGCAGTCAATACCCCGGTGACGCGCGGCATCGGGTTATCGATGTTGCTATTGTTCATCGTGGTCATGTGCGTGTTGAGCACATTTATCGCTTTTTTTGTTTATATGTGGCGAAGAACGAAGCTCTTTGAGGCCGGAAAACTTCTGGTTACCGACCAGGGGAATGTGATTACGCATCCGGGCGTCTTGAACAATCTCCAAAATCCATCTTCGTATTAGCGGATCCGCTAAAGTCAAGCTGATTCACAATAAGATCGCTGGCCAAAATGGAATCAACAATAGAATCAAAAGGATATAGGAGCGACGAATGCTGGAAATTTTGCATTATTTAGGGTTGCCGGAAGTAGCTTCTGAGCATGGTCCGGAACTGGATCAAATGTTATCGTTGGTGCATTGGTTAATGCTTGTTTTGTTTTTCATTTGGGGACCTTTTTTTATTTACACCCTATTCCGTTTTAGTAAAAAAAGAAATCCAAAAGCAAATTATGATGGGGCAAAAGGACGACTTTCATCAGTGCAGGAAATTGGCGTCGTGCTGGCAGAGATCGTCCTGTTGGTCGTATTTGCCATTCCTGCGTGGGCAACGTTAAAAGAGGATTTTCCCAAGGAAGAAGAAGCCGTGGTTGTTCACGTCATTGGTGAGCAATTCGCCTGGAATATCCATTACCCGGGACCCGACGGTGTTTTTGGCCAGCGTTCAGCGGAGTTGGTAAATGCCGCTACCAACCCGCTCGGCTTGGATTTTGATGATCCAAATGGCATGGATGACATCATCACGGTAAACGATCTGCATCTGCCGGTCGATAAACCGGCAATTATCCACATCACATCAAAAGATGTGATCCACAGTTTTGGACTGAACACGATGCGCATCAAGCAGGATGCGATTCCCGGCCTGGACATTCCCGTCTATTTCCGTCCGGTGAAAACCGGTCATTACGAAATAAATTGCGCCCAGCTTTGTGGGTTGGGGCATTACCGGATGCGTGGAAAATTTACGGTTCATACCCAGGCTGATTATGATGCCTGGATGCAGCAAATGCTGGATGAATTACAGGAATACGGGCGGTAACTTAAAATAAAGGATGACGGTAGAAGGATAAAGTAATAAGGAAGGATAAAAGATGGAGCGGCGTTAATGAAACTCAATCGTTGTTTTTCGCCCTTCAACCTTTATCCTTCTTTTTATAAAATCAGTATTTATCGATTGAGATGAATAAATAGTGAAACATCAGAACCTTTTTATTTATAACAAATGGCTGCACAGGTTTGCGGTGTTGACCGCGGCGGCGGCTGTGAGCTTAATCATCGCCGGGGCCACAGTAACCAGCACCGGTTCCGGCGACGCCGTGCCGGATTGGCCGCTTTCCTACGGCACGCTGACCCCGCCAATGATCGGCGGAATTCTCTTTGAACATTCCCACCGATTGATCGCCGGATTAACGGGCATTTTAATCGCCATTCTCGCCGTTTGGTTGTGGCGAAAGGAATCGCGCCGGATGGTTGGTTGGATGGGAATGATTGCCCTGGCGGCAGTCGTTGTGCAGGCCGTTTTAGGCGGATTACGGGTGTTGATCGTTTCCACTGAATCCGTGCAGGATGTTGCCGTGCAATTAACCGGCAACGCCAGCATCGAATCGACCCGGATTTTGATCACCATCGCCCATGCGGCTTTAGCGCAAACAGTGTTTAGCCTGATTTTTGCCATCGCGGTAATGACCTCAAAATACTGGCTGCGCGCAAAACCAGCGGATATTTCACAAACGGGGCAATCGACGATTAAAAAATTCAGCCTGACGATTGCCGCATTAATTTTTTCGCAACTCATCCTCGGCGCATTGGTGCGCCACACCGGCGCGGGATTAATCATTCCCGATTTTCCGTTGTCATTTGGAAAAATTATCCCGCCATTTGGCCATTTACCGCATAACCCAAATGCGCCGTTTCCATTGACGGAGTTTGAATTGACATTCAAGGTTGCGCTCCAATTTACACACCGGGTGATGGCGTTTATCATTCTGGGATTTGTGATATATTTTTATTCAAAGTATCGCCGGGGTGCGCAATATGCTATATTCGCCAAATTGCTGTTGGCGTTAACCATTTTACAAGTATCGCTGGGCGCGCTGAATATTTGGACCGGAAAATCGGTTTATACCACCGTTTTGCACGTCGCCGTGGGCGCGCTATTGTTAGCGTTTACGGTGACGCTTATTTTGTGGAATGTAAAGAATGAGATGCGCGCTTCCGCCAGGTTTAGCCCGGCAACAGTATGACGCGATATTAAAAAAGGTTGGCAATGATTGATCCAACAGGGCCGTTGAAAAATAAAAAGAAGTTGTGAAAATGATAAAAAAAACCGCCACATTTCTTGAATTGGCCAAACCACGCCTGACCATTTTAGTGGTATTTTCAACATTTACGGGTTATTATTTAGGCGCAAATGGCGCCATTCATTTTGGTGAATTGCTAAACGTGCTGATCGGTATTGCATTGGCCAGCGGCGGGGCATTGGCGCTGAATCAATATCTCGAACGGGAATTCGACGCCCAAATGAAGCGAACCCGTCATCGCCCCTTGCCGAGCGGGCGTTTACAGCCGAAAGAAGCCGCATTCTTTGGCGTTTTTCTCTGTTTTGCCGGTATTGTCTATACGGCTATTGCGGTAAATGTGCTTACCAGCCTGTTGGTTTTTTTGACGATTATCAGTTATCTCTTCGCGTACACGCCGTTAAAGCGAAAGACGGTATTAAACACTGCTGTCGGCGCGATTCCCGGCGCGCTGCCGGTGGTTTGCGGCTGGACGGGCGCGCGAAACACCCTTGATATCGAAAGCCTGGTGCTTTTCGGGATTCTGTTTTTCTGGCAATTTCCCCATTTTTTATCCATTGCGTTGCTATATCGGAATGATTACCAGCGCGCCGGGTTTAAAATGATGCCGGCAATGAAAAACGGCGATCGCTGGACGCACCAGCATATCATCGTTGCATGTATCGCATTAATGATCGTTAGTATTCTGCCGGTCGTCTCCGGGCTGACAGGGGTGCTGTATTTTGTGGTGGCGTTGCTGGCCGGTTTCGTGTTTTTGGGTTACGGCATTTGTCTGGCTATTTTCAATACACCGGCGTTTGCCCGGCGGTTGATGTTTGCCTCATTCATCTACCCGCTTTTGGTGTGGGGATTTATGATTATTGACAAAACCGGGGTTTGACATACACCGGAAATAACATTGTCTTAATATGAACTTCGTCGCCGTGATGCGTGATGCGTGAAAAAATACATGCCGCTGTTCACGGTTTATTTATTTGCTTACAACTGCGTTAGAACTTCAGATATTCAATGAAAAATTTCGCTTCAAAAAAGAGATTGTTGATGTTCCCGGGCATTGCCGTATTATTAATGGTTGCCGGTTTTTGGGGATGGATTTTTACCGGCAAGCTTAAGGAAGTCAAAGATTTACCGGTGATGGGTGATGTTCGCCCATTTGCTTTTATGGAGCGGAATAATCAACTCGTTACCCGTGATGATTTGAGCGGATATATCTGGATCGCCGACTTTATTTTTACCCGTTGCGCCGGCCCCTGCCCGCTGATGACGATGAAAATGCGCCAGTTGCAAAAAGCATTTTCCAATGCAGACGATGTAAAATTGGTTTCCTTCAGCGTGGATCCCGAATTCGATACGCCGCTGGTGCTGTCAAATTACGCAGATCAATATGAGGCAGATCCACAGAAATGGCTTTTCCTGACCGGGGATAAAAAAGAGATTTACAACTTTGCACAAAACAGTTTGAAATTAACCGTAAAAGAAGCGACCGAAAACTCACCGATTATTCACAGCACCTATTTTATTTTAGTGGACAAACAGGGAAAGATTCGCGGATACTACAACAGCAACGAACCCAATTCGCTCAGTCGTCTGGCGACGGACGTGGAACGGTTGCGCCGGGAAGGGAAATCGTGATGTTTTCAGTTTACGATCTGCCCGCTGTGAACGCCGCTTTAAATGCGTGCAGTTTTATGCTGCTCATGAGCGGGTTTTATTTTATCCGTCAAAAAAAGATTATCGCGCACAGAGCCTGCATGATCGCGGCGGTGGTTTTTTCCCTGCTTTTTCTGACGTCATATCTCATTTATCACGCCCAGGTCGGCTCGGTGAAATTCACCAAAACCGGCTGGATTCGCCCGGTGTATTTCACCATTCTACTGACGCACACCGCGTTAGCCGTGACCATTGTGCCGATGGCCGCCGTCACCCTTTTTCGCGCATTAAAGGAACGGTTTGATAAACATCGCAAAATTGCCCGCTGGACGCTGCCGGTTTGGATGTATGTTTCCATCACCGGCGTGGTGATTTACTTTATGTTGTATCAGCTCTAAAAACAGCATGTTAGATCTCGCTGCTTGTGCGAAGCCAGCATGTTTGGTATGGGCCGAGGTTGATTTTGGAAGATGCAAATAGCCGGTTCGAGAGTAAATCCTGAAATTCCCCACCTGCGTTGATCAATTTGGAATCCACGTTAAATATCTGTGAATCGGCGGTCACATTTTGAAGGCAGAGGATGGTTTCATCGCCGGATGGCGACGTTCGCAAAACAGCAAAAACAATGTGCCGGGCGTTTCCTGGTTGTGGTGGAATGTCATCGGCTGCGTGGTCACTTTTGGCGTGGGCTATTTGGCCAGTTTGGCTTTCCCGCAAGTCGATTTTGAAACGGTCAAAAACCTGATTTGGCAAAAAAATATCAGCCGGGATTCTTTTAATTATCAGAAAAATTGGAATGTGTACTACGCCATTTTGGTTGTCTGGTTTGTGGTGATTCTTGGCGTTATCGCGGTGATTTAAAAAGAAGTAGGGAACGCATATATGATGCATTCTTTGTTGCGCGCGAGGCAGCCCTAATTCTGTCAATATATGGATTGCTTCAACAATTTTGCTCATGGTAATTTCTTCTTTATTAATGGGGTATTTCGATATCGATGTCCAACACCGTCGTTAAAATATCATCGTAGTTGATTTCCGCCAATGCTCTGTTTGTATTTGTGTAGCTATGGATATAGAAACCGTTGAAACGGTTGTTTTAGCT
>CAYVDX010000100.1:2617-9435 GCA_964450485.1 uncultured Calditrichaceae bacterium | reverse complement strand
CTTTGCCCCAAGATTGTTATGCACTCATTTTAAATGCGAAGCGATCATGATTGATGCAATCAAAAATGGAAGACGTTAAAAAATTTTCCATTGCCGATTATCGATGATCACATGTCAAACGCTATGCGCGGGTTAAGGGCAAGTCTGTCAACCGGGTGGTGTATCGCGGCGAGCGCTTTTCCTGGCGCAGCCGCCAGCACCGTTCGCCCACCTGCACGCCGCGGCGCACGGTTTCCCGGCCGAAGCGTTCATTAATCCCGTCCACCACCGCGGCCAGCCGGTCGTCGCGTTCGCGATCCACGGCGTCAAAAAGATGGGTCTGCCGGTCTGCCTTTGGTGAAATGTGGGTGACAAACACTCCGGCTTTTTTATACTTGTATCCCGGTCGAAAAATGGCTTTTAGTGCCTGCAAGGCATAACCAATCAGTTCATTGGCGTGGTCCGTGGCTACCGGCAACCGCACCACCCGGATTCGGCTATACTGCGGCGACCGGGGTTTAAAACCGTTGGTATGGATAAACACGCTCATCATCTTTGCCGCTAATTGTTCCCGGCGCAGCTTCCGGGCGCAGTTGGCGGCAAAGGTTGCCACTGCCTGGGCAATGTCCCGGTAACTTGCCACATCCTGCCCAAAGCTGCGGGCCGTGCAAATGCCCTTTTTGGGGCTCCGCACCTCTTCCAGGGGCAAACAGGAGATTCCCCGAAGCTCTTGCACCAACCGCAATCCCTGGATGGTCAAATGTTTTTTTATCCAGGAATCGTGACAGTTGCGCAACTGCCCGGCCGTCTCAATACCATATTTTCGGAGAAATTTGGCGTACTGCCCGCCAATTCCCCAAAGATCCTTTACCTTGAATTGTTTTAACACCCAATTCGTTTGTTCGTCATTGCGTAACAAGTAAACCCCTTTTTGTCCCGGCCACTTTTTGGCAACGTGATTGGCCACTTTTGCCAATGTCTTGGTCGAGCCGACGCCCACGCCAACGGGAATTTTGGTGTGCTGTTGAACGGTGTTTTTGATTTTCCACCCCCATGGCGTCAACTTGTCCGGCGCAATCCCGCGCAGGGAAAGAAATGCTTCATCAATGCTGTAAATCTCAATTTCCGGCGCCAGTTCCGCGAGGGTATTCATCACCCGCTCGCTCATGTTCCCATAAAATGCGTAATTTGATGAAAAGATTGCCACGCCGTTCTCTTTCAGTTGTTTGGAAATCTGAAAAACCGGCTGCGCCATGTCGATTCCCAAGGCCTTTGCTTCCTTGCTTCTGGCAACGATACAGCCGTCGTTATTGCTCAGGACAACCACCGGTTTGTCGCGTAAATCCGGGCGAAAAACCTTTTCGCAGGACGCATAAAAACTGTTGCAATCCACCAGCGCAAACATTTAAAGCCTCCTCAACACCCACATCGGGCGGCCGAACACTTCGAATTGCTGCATATCCTTGATCAGGATCGGCGGGTATTCACCCCCGGAAACCAGCACAAGATGCCCATCCCGCCGAACCATCTGCTTGACCAAAAATTCGCCGTCCAGCGATCCCAGGACGATATCCCCGCTTTTTGGCGTCACCGCGGCGTCCACCACCAAAAGGTCGTCGTCGTGGATGCCGAATGCTTCCATGGAATGACCTTTCACCCGGAAGAGATAAGTCGAAGCCGGATGCGGGATCAGCAACTGCTTTAAATCAATATCCTGATCCAGGTAGTCATCCGCCGGGCTGGGGAACCCGGCATGGGCAATATTTTTAAGGGGAATAATAATAGAATTGTCAGGGAGGTTAAATAAGCTTCCTTTCTTATCAAACCGTTTTGCCATCCTTAGCGATCTCCTCTTTCATGGGGCGGTAAAGCGGCTGCCCGATCCCTTGCCGCCATAAATTGCGCGGTTAATCGCAGCACGCTTTCCATCTGCGTCCCGGCGGGATACCGCTCCGTATCAATGTGATGAAAAAGCGCCTTGACCCATTCTTCCGGGATAACCGGCGCGGGCGGGTTCTTTGGGGGGGCTTGCGCATGCCCGTTCCTGGAAAATTTTTGGTGAATCATTACGGCTCCACAGTGAACAAATTTTCACTAAAATTAACAATTCAAACTATTTTTGCAAGAAAATTTTGTTTTGCGGAGTTTTACTACAGCGCCATCAAATATTTACTACAAAATGGCGTGTGACCGGTAAATCTTTGCAACAAGATTAGATGTTTTTGTTGTCTCTTGTTTATTGTTCACTGCGTCATTGGTTCAACCGGCGTCCCCCTATACACCTGCGACATCACCATTTGAGGACGATGCATCAGCATAAATTTTCACGACATGACCATTTGAAGGTGTTGTATGATTACATAACAGCATATACATTGCCCGATTAATCCCGAATAAGTCGGGATCACTTCATGTGCTTTCGGTGTTTGAGTATTTCGGTATTAAAGTAAAAACAACACTTTAGTTCCGAAACACTTCAACCCTTTGTTTCTTGCAAAAAGCAAAATTTTTGCCCGTGCACAGTATAAAATGCCAACGCATTTATCAATTACGCCGAAAGAACCGGCATGACCGGGCAGAAAGAAAATGTCCGGCGCAAAACCGGACATTTTTTGTATAAAATTACAACCTTTTTATCACGCATCACGCATTGGCATAAACGCTAGCCGTTAAAGCGGGCCACAACCGCGTCCCAATTGACCACATTCCACCAATTCTTGATGTATTCGGGGCGACGGTTTTGATATTTCAAATAATAAGCGTGTTCCCAAACGTCCAGCCCCAACAACGGGGTTTGACCGTTGGAAACCGGGTTATCCTGGTTTGGCGTGGAGGTCACGGCCAGCGCGCCGTCGCTGTTTTTGACCAGCCATGCCCAGCCGGAGCCAAAGCGGGTCCCGGCTGCATTGGAGAACTGCTCCTTGAATTGATCAAAGCTGCCGAATGCGCTGTTAATCGCGTTTGCCAGTGCGCCGGACGGCTCGCCGCCGCCGTTGGCGGACATGGACGGCCAAAAAATCGAGTGATTGAGATGTCCGCCGCCATTGTTGCGCACGGCGGTGCGAATGCTTTCCGGAATTGCGCTGAGATCGCGCAGCAAATCTTCGATGCTTTTGGATTGCAATCCGCTGTGCCCCTCAAGCGCGGCGTTTAGTTTTTTCACATAGCCGCCGTGATGCAAATCGTGATGAATCTGCATGGTGCGTTCATCAATATAGGGTTCCAGCGCATTATATCCATACGGCAAGGCAGGAAGTTCGTGTGCCATTTGTTGCTCCTTTTTGTATTTGGGTTAGTGTTTTGCCAAACAAAGCGACTGAAATATATTCAGAAATTATAAACAATCAAGCGAAAAAGAAAACAGCTTGATCGGCAAATGTCCGTTGACTAATATTTATCTTTTCAAACACAACAAAAAGGAGATACAAATGAGCACCGAACGAACAGTGACAATGAAAGGGAATCCCGTTCATTTGACCGGAAATGTCGTCAAAATTGGCGATAAAGCGCCGGATTTTACCGCCATTGGTCTGGACATGCAGCCGAAAAAGCTGTCCGATTTCGCGGGAAAAGTCGTGATTCTTTCTTCCGTTCCGTCGCTGGATACGGGTATTTGCGATGTGGAAACCCGCCGCTTTAACGAAATCGCCGGAAGCTTGAGCGACGATGTGGCCATTCTCACCGTCAGCGTGGATTTGCCCTTTGCGCAAAAGCGCTGGTGCGGCGCGGCCGGCGTGGATAAAGTGGTGCTGCTGTCGGATCATAAAGATGTGGATTTTGGCGAGAAATACGGCATGTTGATCGGCGAAATGCGCTTGCTTGCGCGTAATATTTTTGTTACGGATAAAGCCGGAGTGGTGCGCTATCAGCAGTTGGTGCCGGAAATCGGTCAGGAGCCGGATTACGACGCGGTGGTGAACGCGGCTAAAGAATTGCTTGGCTGATCGCACCCGATATTTTCATGGTCGCGGCATCCTGCACAAAGGCAATCACCGAAAGCTGGCCGGGATCGACAGTTTCCGGCAAATTCAATGACTGCTCACCGGATTTTACATCTGTCAGTTCAATCGACACAAATTCGCGGACGATGTTCACGCTTTCTAAACGTCGTCCGCGATTTTCACCGCGTTCGACATCGGTTTCGCTGTCTTTTTGCACCAAGGCGAGGTTTAATACGGCGTTGTTCAAATCGCCGCGAATCTCATAGCGAACGACGATTGCTTCATCACGCCGAATGATTTTGTTTATCGCGATTTTACAGACGGCTTTTTGAGCCAGCGCTTTTTGAATGATGCTTTTCGCCGTTTCCGCCCGCGAACCGACAAACTCATCCCGCCCGTTGACGATCATTTGAGGGGTATAAATGCCGCGCAATCCAAACACTTGCGCATATCGCCGCTGCCGTTCGGAAAACAGCGGCTGGCTATACGGATCTTTCCAGCCCAAATAATTCCAATAATCCACATGAAACGAGAGCGCATACACCGGTTTTCCCGATTCCTCCGATGATTGGATGAGTTTTTTCAAAAGCCGGTCTGCCGGCGGGCAGCTTGAACATCCCTGGGAAGTGAACAGTTCGACCACGGCAAATGGCGTAAAATTTTCCGCTGCCTTATCAACTTTCGCGGCATCCCTTGCTTCCGTGGTTGCCATAAAAATCACCGCTAATTGGCTAAATACCATTAAAACAATGAACAATACGCGGCGGCTGACCGGTGAATTGTAGCTAAACATTGATCGTAACTCCCCAAAATAAATTGATACTTTCTGAAATCACACTTTGTACTGTAAATTATACATTTTTATGAATGGAAAAGTATCACGGGAATCTAAAATTCGCATGAAAAAGATTCTGACGGGAACAACACGCGGATATAACTTGTGAGATAAAAAGAAAACGGAACAAAACAGAAAGCAAAAATGAGTCAAACACTACTTCGAAATCATTTCGCGAATAAAATTACTTTTTATCTCGTCCTGGCAATATTGCCGTTTTTTTTACAGAGTTGCACAACCCGCGAACGCGACAATCCTTTCGAGGCCGGCTCGAAAAACGACTTACTCACGTTCACCCTGAAACCATTTGAAGCCCGGGTTGAACTGGACTGGCAATTTAACCGAACGCTGGAAGATTTCAGCGGTTTTCGCGTCTATCGCGGCATTGATTCGCCCGATAGTATCTCATTTTATGCCCAGGTCGATGCTTCGGCGCGACAATTTATCGACACGGCTGTTCAACAGGGGCAACGCTATTTTTATCGCGTCACCGTGCTGGGAAGCGATGTGGAATCCCCGCCGTCGGTTACCCGGGAAACCTTGTTAGGTCCGGGACGAATCTGGGTGCTTTCCCGCGGTAATTTTAACGTGCATCGACTCAGTTACGACCTCCGCCATGCGGTTCGAAGCTATCAAACCGCCTACATTTCCGATGCCTGGGCCACCCCGCCCAATGATTCACTCTTTTGGATCGGAACCCCTACCTTTGCCAGCAGCGTGGTGAGTTTGAATCGCGGCGCCGGCGTGGAAAAATTTTTCTTTTTGGATTCACTGCGATTTGCGAAAGATTTAGCTTATGATCAACAGCGGCGCAAACTTTACATTTTAGACGACGCCTCAAAAAAATTATTCATCACCCGCAACGATAATATTTTACAGCAATTTTCGCTCGACCCGAATGAAAATTATCGCAAAATGGGCTATGATCCGGTCCTTGGACAAATCTGGCTGTTCAGCGAATCATCCATTTCACGGATGCCGGCGGAAACACCCAATGAATTCACCCGGTTGCCGTTCAACAGCAATTTTCGCGGGCGCGATTTTGATTTATTCGGCGGAAAAGTGTATATTCTCATGTCTGATGAAAACGCAAACACCAGTCAACTATTAACGATTTCGTCGCAATTAAATGTGGAAAACACCCTCGACCTAACCGGCATTTTCTACCGGGTTCGTTTTGCCGGGCAGGGCGGCGGTTTTTATTTAGCCAAGGAAAACAATGGCGCAAATGACGCTTTGGTCAAACTGAACAACGCCGGTGGACGTCTGCTTGAGCTGCCCGAATTTGAGGTGATTACTGACATTGCGGTCAATCCGTTTGATCAAACGGTTGTCGTCGCGGATTTTTTCAACAACCTGGTGTCAGCGTATGATTCGGACGGCAACTTCATCAGCGCATCGCAAAATGATGCGGGCGACAAATTTATTTTTGAACCGGTGCATATTTATATTGAATAATATGCGACCATGCACTTTTGTCATTCCCGCATGTTTTTAGCCCCAAAAACAAGGGGCGGGCTGGGAATTCGGGAAAAATCAAGGGTGTTTGTGTAGCTCTAACAGCTTTAGAAGCGCATCCGCACTTTCGTACAGTCCAAAAACGTCTTTGTTCTTTTGTCTTGATACAAAAGAACCAAAAAATCAAGGCGGAATTAAACTCGACGCCCAAAAAACGGGCGTCTCAGACAGAAATTCCGCCAAAAACAAACAACCGGATCAATCAAATGGTAATACACCCGGCATTGTGTTTTCCAAAATATTGATGCTACACAAATACAATCAAGGGAATGGAGGCCTGATTACAACATTCCCCATTGGAGCAGGCCGGGCATGACAAATTGCTCAAAAATACATTGATTTTAAAAAATTCATCGCGGGAAATTGAATACGTTGAATGTGTTTGAAAGCAGCGTTATTTACGCCAAAGCGCGAGATTTTTCCAGGTTTATCCTAAAATTTGTCTGAAAATCATTGCTTTTTTGTGAATCCTGGCGTTTTTGTGTCCTTGCGACGCTTGTCAAGCATCCGATAACATAATCCCAACACATAATTCGCTTTGATTA
>CAYVDX010000100.1:0-2607 GCA_964450485.1 uncultured Calditrichaceae bacterium | reverse complement strand
CTTAATATCATTGACTTTTTTATCTTTAAACCCTGAGATACACAGAATTTAATTAAGAGTAACATCTTTAAGCGAGATGCGTAAATAAGACCAACCTGCGTCAAGAAGGAGGTTTTGATGGCAAACTTTGAAGTGGCGAGAAAAGACAACGGGCCTGTGACTGTGCTGGCGCTCACCGGATACCTGGATGCGCACACGGCGCCCGATTTCGAAACCGCCCTGGATAAGCTTATGCAGGAAAACCGGCACAGAATTATCGTCTCGATGAAAAATTTGCAATACATCAGTTCCGCGGGTTTAGGTGTATTCATGGGTTTTATCGAAGAAGTCCGGAAAAACGCCGGCGATATCAAGTTGACCGAAGTATCACCCCGGATTTATAAGGTATTTGATTTGTTGGGATTTCCGAGTTTATACGAATTCTATGACAGCACGGACGAGGCAATCGGTAAATTCCGCAAATGAAAGATAGGAAGGTCAATGGCTGACAAGAAGAAAAAAACAGCGGCAAAAAAGCACAATACCTTTCGCCTGAAGCTCCCCGCGAATTCAGAGAACCTGGATATTATTCGCAAGTTTGTTTCCGGGATCGCGGAGAATATCGGTTTTGATGAAGAAAACATTTATCAAATTGAATTGGCCGTTGATGAAGCGTGTGCAAATGTAATCAAACATGCCTACAAAAATACAAATACATTTCCCAGGGAAATTTCCGTGACAGTCAGGGAAAAAGTGGATCGGATTGAAATTGCCATTGCTGACCGAGGCGTGGGATTCAACCCAAAGGCGCTAAAAACGCCCAACATGGATGAATATCTCAAGCGCATGAAACCCGGTGGATTGGGCGTTCATTTGATCAAAACCCTGATGGACAAAGTGACCTTTCATATCAAACCCGGCGTCAGAAACGAAGTAAAAATGGTCAAAATTTTAAGCAGCGATTAAGTACGTGAACAAAAATACCAGCCTATTACAGACAAAATGATTAACGAAAAAATAATAAATATATCTTTTTGTTTTTAATCATTTTATCATCAATGATTTTGTCTGATTATCAGATATAAAATAATTTTGTTTAACTACTTAAGCCGTATCTCATCCCATATTTTGTCAAAATTATGGCGCAATTTTTAGATTATCTCTCCGAAAAATACCCACAGGAATCCGTCGATGAAGTCAACCGGCGGCTGCTTGAGCTTTCCTCGCTGTTTGAAATCAGCCAACTCATTAATGAATCCCTGGAATTGTCTCGCGTTTTAAACAACGTCATGCTGATACCCATGGGCAGGATGATGATTCCCCGCTGCGCCATTGTGCTCAAACGGCAAAACCAATTCGAAGTCGTTATGACCAAAGGCTTGCCGGAGGAATTGAAACGCGTTGTTTTTTCACCCGAGGAATTTCCGCAACAATGCTTTACGGCGCAATACTTCAAGGAATTGGAAAAAGATTGCCCGGGCCGCCTGCGTGATTTTGTTAACCTGGGAAAACTGGAAATCGCCGTGCCATTTACCAATAATAACCAATTGCTGGGGTTTATGATGTTTGGCGCAAAGCTTTCCGGGAAAGATTTCAGCAATGCTGAGCTGAATTTTCTCAATTCATTGGCAAATCTTTCCGCGACAACCATTGGCAATGCCTTGCAATTGCAGGAAATTAAGCAGATCAACCGGCAGTTGGATGAAAAAGTGCACGAGCTAAAAACACTTTTTGACATTGGCCAGGGCCTGTCCGCGACCCTGGATTCTCAGAAAATTTTGCGGTTGCTGGTTTATGCGTTAATGGGACAGATGTTCATCACTAAATATGCGGTTTTGCTAAAATGCGATTCAAAAATCGAAACCAAAGACAGCAAAGGATTTTCCCCGGATTTTCTGGATCATATTGCCGCGGCAATGGCAAAGCTGGACATCCCGGACGTCGCGCTTGGCGTGCGGGATATCCCTGATCACAAGCTGCGCGAAATACTGCAAAAAAATGATGTGCGGGCGCTTATTCCCATGGCGCATCAGGAAAAGCTATTGGGCTACCTGCTGTTGGGCGGAAAGCTCTCCGGTCAGCCCTATGCCAAAACGGATTTCGAATTTTTGACAACCCTGGTCAGCCAGGCGGTCATCTCGCTGGAAAATGCCCGTTTGTTTGAAGAAACGCTGGAAAAGCAGCGGCTGGAAGAAGAATTAAATGTCGCGCGCACCATTCAAAAGAAATTATTGCCAAAAGAACTGCCGGAGATCGACGGCTACGATATTTACGGAATGAATCATTCCAGCCGGCAGGTCGGGGGGGATTATTACGACGTGATTCAAATCGATGAAAATCGCATTGCCCTGGCCATTGGCGATGTTTCCGGTAAAGGCGCGCCCGCTTCGCTGCTGATGGCAAATTTGCAGGCCGCATTGCGGGTGATGCTGACGCCGGAATTGAATCTTGCGGAAGTGGTTGCCAAACTCAACACGCTCATTCATGCCAACACCGGTTCGGATAAATTTATCACGTTTTTTATCAGCATTCTGGACGTCCGCGCGCACACGCTAACCTACGTTAATGCAGGGCATAACAACCCGGTTCATCTCAGCGCTGACAAAAAGACAACTTTTTGGAAGACGG
>CAYVDX010000099.1:0-9442 GCA_964450485.1 uncultured Calditrichaceae bacterium | reverse complement strand
GACTGTACGAAAGTGCGGATGCGCTTCTAAAGCTGTTAGAGCTACACAAACACTGTCGTTTTATGTTGCTTACTTAATTTTATCCCGGACATGTTTTCTTTTATCCCGGTGATGCTGGTTTTTCAAGGATGTTGACTGATTTTCCGGCCTGTTTTGCTGTTTGGCGATAGTGTGCGGCACGCTCAGAAGTTATACTTTGCACGGTTAATCCCGAATAAGTCGCATCGGCGTAAACCTTAAGGATTTTGCAAGCAAATTTTTTAAGGTTTACGCGCATGCGAATAAGTCGGGATCACTTCATGTATTTCGGTGTTTGATTGTTTCGGTATTAAAGTAAAAACAACACTTTAGCTCCGAAATGCTTCAACGCTCTGTCTCTTGCAAAAAGTAAAATTTTGCCCGTGAACAGTATAAAGCAGCGGTTTGAAATCGTCATGTACGGTGAATAAATAGTGATGTAGCACGTTCAACGGGTGTAGCAGCGAGTTCAAATAGTGCGGCGGTATCAACAAATGGTAATGCGGCAGGTTCAAATGATCATAGTGCAATTTTATTTGCTAGGATCTAAATAGATTTATAACATGCACTCTCCATTTTTCCACAATGCAAATAATTGAGGGAAAGATTGTCAATCCTAAAAAGACCGTGCTCAATAGCCCGCCGACGGTTGACAGGGCAAGAGAATACCAAATATCTTGCACATTCGCCTTGCTTAACAAGAGCATTGGTATCAAACCGGCAATCGTTGTAAGCGAAGTCATTAAGATGGGTCTAAGACGATCCCGAGACGCGATGATAATCAACTCCCTGAACCTTGTAAAACCCGTTTCTCGCTTGAGTTGGTTCACGCGATCTAATAACAGAATGCCGTTATTCAGGACAATCCCCAACAGGAAAATGACGCCAATATAAGCTGCCTGATCAAAAGTGGTATCCGTAAAATAGTATGCCAGAAAAACACCTGTCAGGCTCAAGGGGATCATCAAAAAGATCAGGAGTGGATACAAAAAAGATTCATAAAGCCCCGCCAAAACCATGTACATCAACAGTAACGCCACTATCATAACGGATGTAATATTTTTTTGCGATTTATCGAAATCCCATTGATGTTTTATTTCCGCTAGCGAAAAACCGGCGGGTACATGGGTGTTTTGCAGAAATTGATCGACAAATTTTCGCGCAAACCGGTACGGCGCAAGATAATCAAAGGTAATTATTTTATAGTAATTTTGGTTTTCGCGTTCGATAAATGGCTGTACGCGGCGCAATGTTAAGGCGCCTAAATCGCCCAACCGGACGTCCTGGTTGCGTTGATTGTTTAAACGATGGTTTCGCAATTGGTAAAGCTGAAATTCATCGTAGTTTCGGGCCACGACCGCAAACGGGACTTCTTCCCAGCCCAGCCGGATGGTTTGACGATAAAAATATTGAGAGAGAACCGGGCGTGTTTGTTGCAGGATATTTGCCACCGGGATGTTGTAAGTTGCCAGCGCAAGACGGTCAAATTGAAACGCGGTCTCAAACGCATCAAACAAATAATAGCGGCGGGTTTGATCGGTGCGAACGTCGCGGACGCGGGGAAAGCGCCGCAACTTGCGTTTCAACGCTTTGGCAAACTCACTTAATTCCTGGTAGTTGTAACCGGTAAGCTGAAGACGGTATTGAAAAGAAATGCCGCCGCCGGTGCTGAAACCCGGGCCGTAACCAACCACGCTGACCCGGGCGTTACCGGTCTGTGCTGCCCGGGTAATCAACTTTTCTTTTGCAAGGAAGGGTGTGACGCCCATTTCCGCTTCCCGGGTAAATCGAACTTCTACCTGTGCAAAAGTGGGATAAATGCGGCTGCGGACTTGGGAGATTCCTTTCATCCCCCGAACGGCTTGTTCAAAACGACGCACAATGGTATCGGTTTCTTGTATGTCCGTGCCGGGGGGCAGGGAAACGTAGGTGTGAATTTTTGTGCCTGCGTCCCAACGCCATAGTTCGCCGCGGTTGACGTATCGATAAAACAGATGGACGCTGCCGCCCAGGACATGATCAAGATAGGGGCGAATTTCCTGAATAAACTCGCTGCCCCAGAGTTGATTATAGGTCTTTACCAATGTTTTTTTGAATGGCGATTGCGCGTCAGTAATGTCAATGGTTGTTGGCAGCAGCCAAATCGGTATGCCGAAAATCCATATCGCCGCTAAAATGACGACCCCCGGGCGTTTTAGTAATTTTTGTAACAGGATTCCGTAAAAATTATCAAATGAAACGTGTGAACCCGGCTTTTTGGGCGATTTTGCGCGAGGTTTGTTCGTTTCTGCCTGCCAACGGTCTAAGACGGTCGGTATGAGAAAAAAACTAACCCCTAAAGAAGCTAATAATGCCAGGGAAACAGTGACGGCGAATGGCACATAATACAAACGAAGTTCGTCCATTAAAAACAGGAACGGCAGAAGGGCGGCGATTGTCGTCAGCGTTGAGGCGATTAGGGGCAGCGCAACTTCCCCGGCGGCGGACGCGGGGATCGCGGAATGAGGCGTTTGGGTAAAACTTGCTGACCGAAGGGTTGGATGTCTTCCGGTTTCAGGGCGCTCGGCATTCTCTTTCCCTGGCGGGGTTTTCCGGGGGGAATCGCTTTTTTCAGGCATTCGGCGGTCGATGTTTTCCAATACCACAATGGCATTATCCACCAGAATGCCAAAGCCCAGCGCCAGGCCGGCGAGGGTGATGAGATTCAGGCTATAACGAAACAGGAACATCAACAGCAATGTCGCCAGGCCGCTGAACAACACTGCGGTCTGGATGAGCGCGGCATAGCGCAACCGCCGAAGAAACAGGGTCAGAACGATCAGGATGACCAGGAAGCTGAACAGGGCGCGAATGGTCAATTGGCGCAGGTTTTCCCGGATGGCCGTGCTTTGATCGTCTTCTTTGATGAATTGAACGCCCTTGGGAAGCCGCGCTGTCAGTTCCTCAATCGTATTGTAAACAGCATCTGCGGTGGTGATACTGTTGGCCTGCGGTTCTTTTTCAATGCGCAGCAGAATGGTTGCCTGCCCGTTAATTCGCTGGAATGAATACACCGGAGAGAGCGTGTCGGCAACTTCCGCAACGTCACGCAGGTAGATAATGCGGTTTTCAAAGCGTTTGATGGGCAAATTTTTCAGGTCATATAAATCATTGAGCTTTTGGTGCAGGACGACGTGGTATTCTTTCCGGTTTTCGATCAATTTTCCCGCGGAAAGTGATTGATCCGCTGCACGCAGGACCCGGGTTAATTCCGCGGCGTTGAGTTGAAACGCTTTCAGACGATCCGTCTCAAAGCGAATTTGGATTTGGCGTTCCCGTCCGCCAACAACTTCCACACCGGCAATCCCGGGAATGCTGTTGACCACCGGGCGGATAACGCGCAGCGCATTGTGCCGCAAAAACGCATCGGAATAGGGCCCCACGATTTGATAGCTCATAAACTGAACCGCTTCGATTTCCTTCGGCACGTATTTGATGATGCGCGGTTGATACGCTTGCGCGGGGAGTTTATCCCGAACGAACGAAAGCCGTTCTCGAATGAGAAAATGCAAGTAATCCACATCCGCTTTGGGTTGCAATTCCACGGTGATTTTCGAGAATCCTTCACGGGATTCCGAGCGGATATTGGCGATGCCACGTACCCGGGTTAATTCACCTTCGATAATTGAGGTTAAATTGGCTTCAACCGACTGTGGAGAAGCGCCCGGCCAGGATGTTTGAATATACAGACGGGGAAAATCCACCGAAGGGATAATTTCCAGGGGCATGTTCAGCGCGGCATACAATCCCGAGGCAGCGATTGCCGCAAAAATAACCAGCGTGGCAATCGGACGGTGAATGCATTTCTCGATCAATCGTTCAAGCATAATAATAGTGTTTGAGGATTTCGGTCGTCGGTGTTTGAGTATTTTCCCCGGGAATCGCTTTTTGGGAATTATTTCGGGTGTAGATTCGGTTTTACGTAAAATATTCTCTCATTTATTTCACCCCCCGGCGTTCCGGGGCAGGCGCCGGAACGCCGGGGGGTGAAATATTTGAAAGCAAAAATTACGTAAAATGAAATCTACACCCATTATTTCAGTATTTAAGTATGGTTTTATTAAACACTTAAACATTCAAACACATAAACACTGAAACTCTTAGACCCATTCCCACCCAAACACGCGCTCACTTTTCACTTTGTACTTCTACCGCTGCATTGTGGGCCAGGGCAAAATGCCCGTCGATAATCACCGGTTCCCCGGGTTTTAGGTCAAAAGCAGAGGAAACGACTTCGATGTAGTCATCATTTTCCAAACCGGTATCGACATAGCACCAGAATGCTTTTCCTTCCCGCACGATGAATACCAGCTTGCGCCGGTCGCGTTCCACAACCGCGTCCCTGGGGACCAGCAGGCGATTGGCGTATCGCCTGACAGCAATGCGTACCGAAGCAAACATTCCTGATTTGAGCAAATGTTGCGGATTGGAAATTTCTGCAATAACGGTGGTCGCGCGGGTCTGGGGATTGATTGTGGGATTAACGCCGATAATTTTTCCGGCAAACAGGGTATCGGGAAAAGCGGCAAATTTCGCGGCGATCCGCTCGTTTAAACGGATATTTCCCAATTCTGATTCAAGAACTTCCAGTTTTAGCTTTAGTCGATTCAAATTTACCAACCGGAGCAGTGTTTGCCCGGGGGAAACGATTTCACCTGGATGCACCGCAACATCGCCGATTACTCCGGCAAAGGGCGCGCGGATGCGGCAGTTTTCTAATTGATATTCCGTTTTGGCATACTGTGTTTCCGCGGCCGGCAGACCGCTTTTCTGAGCCATCAACTCATCGCGTTTTTGGCCGGAAAGTACCTGGGCTGCCTGGTATTCCCGTTCGATTTTTTGGAAGTCGTCTTCCGGGAGCCTGCCCTGTCGGAATTTTTCTTTAGCGGTTTGGTAACGCGCTTCCTGTTTTTCAAAGCCATTGGTGCTGTGAAGAATATCCGCGTTCTCCGGCGAAAACCCGCTTTCCTGCTTGCGCAGGGCATATTCCGCCTGGGCGTTGAATAATTTAGCCCTTGCCTCCTGGTGGGCAATGCGATACTCCCGGTCGTCCAATTGCACCAATAGCGCACCCTTGCCGATGGTTTGTCCGTCGCGCACCGGCGCCTGCAAAACACGCCCGCCGATGATCGGTTTTATTTCTATTTCATGGAATGATTCGGTGACGCCGCTGGCGGTAATATATTGCACCAATTCGCCCATAAACGCCCGGGCCGTTTTCACTTCAACGGGACTGGCCGGCGCTTTTTCCCCGCCGGGTGATTTATCACTTGGCGCTTCATCTTCTCGAAAGTACTGTTGATACAGCGCCCCGAGGGTTACCAGGATGGCGAGAACAATAATAACGCGGAGGTATTTCATCGTGTTTTTTGTCCGAAAGGTATCAATTAAATTGGTTATCTGTAATGTTCTTGGCTCATCGCTTCGTAAATCACCGGAATTAAAATTAGCGTCAGCGCAGTGGCCATCGATAGTCCGCCAATGATCACGAGCGCCAGCGGTTGGCGCAGTTCCGCCCCGCTGCCGCCGGTAAGCGCCATGGGCAGCAAACCGCACACGGTTGTCAGTGTGGTGATCAATATTGGGCGGAAGCGTTTTTCACTCGCATCTAAAATCGCTGCCCGCGGTGTTTTGCCTCGCTGCCGGGCCTGGTTGATGAAATCGACTTTGATAATGGCGTCATTGACAACAATGCCCGTCAAAATGATGAAACCGATGCCCGATATCACATTCAAACTGCCGTCGGTCGTTGCCAGCAGCCACACTGCGCCGATGGCGCCAAAAGGCACGGCCAACAAAATCAACAACGGGTAACGCAGCGATTCAAATTGCGCCGCTAAAATCATATACACCAGCACAAGGGAAAGCAGCAGGGCGTAACCAATCCCGCGCAACGAGCGTTGCAAATCTTCCTGCTGCCCGCCCAACGAAGCGCGGATGTTAACGCCGTGGATTTTATCCGCTTTCCATTTTTGCCGTGCAAGAATCGCTTCAATCCATCTCACCGCCGCCTGCCGGGAAATGCCCTCCAGGGCCGCCTCAATGCGGATGATTGGCGTTTGATCCTGCCGCAGGATTTCCTCCGCGGTCTGTATCTTTTGAAAATGAATCACCTCCCGCAAAGGCAGCGCCATTGAATTTTTCCCGGGACGCCGGGATGCCTCAACAGGGATGTTGAGCATTGCACCGTAAATATCCGCCCAGCTATCGCGTTCCTGAACATCCGGGCGAACAAACACATTGATGCTCTGATCGCCTGCTTTTACCTGCGTGGCCGCTACCCCGCTGACCCTGTTTTGCAAAAAGTCGGCAACCTGGCGGATTTCAACGCCGTAATGCGCTGCGCGGCGGCGATCCACTCGTACCAGGTATTGCGTCGCTCCGCCGCGGTGAGAAAGACGCACATCTTTTAAATCGGGCAATGCTGCAATTTCCGCTTGCAACTGCTCGGCCGCCGGCAGCAGCGCCGCATAGGATGCGCCTTGAACATCGATTTGTATGTCGCTGCCCGTCAGACCTAACATTTCCCGGTAAGCCGCGTCCCCGCTTTCAAATTCCGCTAAATACTGGTAACTTCCGTGCAATACCCGCCGCAAATGTGCGGTAAAAGTTTTTGCCGCCACGACGCCGTTTGCTTTTCGATGAATAATAAATAGCGCCTGGTTCGCTCCGGGTTTGCTTTCTGTTTGCAGCAATGTTTGCGTCGCGCCGATGCGGCTGAATACCTGCTCGACTGCCGGGTCATTCTGCAGCGCCTCCTCAATGGCCGCGGCAATTTCGGCGGTTTGATAAAGCGTCGCTTCCGGCGACAGTTCGATGCGCAAGCGCACTTCATCCGGATGCAGGGGCGGCAACAATTCGCGGTTGAGGTTAAGCGCCAGCCAAACCGTCGCCAACAATACAGCTAATGAAACAGTCAGCGTCAGCAGTTTGCGATTCAAGGCAAATAACAACGCTTGGTGATAGGCGTTATATAAGCGCGTTAAGAATTTGCTAAATATGGCAAATATTGGCGTTGACAACCGTAAATAAATACTTTTTAGTAATGAAAACAACCCCAAAATGCCCCGGATTACGGCTTTGATTCCTTTTGTCAACATCCTGCCCGGCCATTGTCTTATCTTTGTTATGATTCCGATGCGCTGTGATGGCATCCTGTGCCCGGTTTTTGTGGCTTCGGGATCACTTTCAGTCGTTGCGCCGTCGCTCCACTGGGGCCGGCCTTTAAAACGGCTGGTCAGCACCGGCAGCAATGTCAGCGCAACCACCAGGGAAACCAACAGCGAAAAAACCACGGTCAAAGATTGATCCCGGAAAAGCTGTCCGGCAATGCCCTCCACATAGATGATCGGCAGAAACACCGCGCAGGTGGTCAGCGTGGATGCCGTGACCGGCATTGCCACTTCACTCGCCCCTTCAATAGATGCATTCACCCAATCCATCCCCTCCTCGCGCAGGCGGAAAATATTTTCCAGCACCACAATGGAATTATCCACCAACATACCGATCCCCAAAGCCAGCCCGCCCAGCGAAATCAGGTTGAGACTCACCCCGGCCAGGCGCAGCGCAGCAAATACAGCAATGATCGACACCGGGATGGATATGCCGATATTCAGCGGGTGGCGCAAATTGTGCAAAAACAAAAAAAGCGCCAGAAATGCCAGAACCCCGCCCCACAGCAAGGTGGAAAATACATTGGCAATGCTTTCCTCGATAAACGTCGCCTGCTGAGAAACTATCGTAAATGTCAATTCGGGAATTTCCCGTTGAATCTGCGCCAACGTTTCCCGGATGTCCCGGGTCACCTGCACGGTATTGCTGCCCGCTTCTTTGGTAACGAACAAGCCCACCACCGGACGCCCGTTTAAGCGGGTGAATGAAACGGGGTCTTCCTCGGCGTAATGGATGCGGGCAATATCGCCCAATAACACCGGGCGTTGAGTGCTTGCGCCCTGAATCGCTGTCTGGCGAATATCTTCCGGGGAGCGAAACTCTCCCTCCAGGCGGATGGCAAAGCGGTAGCGCCCTTTTTTGACAGTGCCGCCGCTGGCAGAGAGGTTGTTGGCCCGCAATGCCGCGGTGATTTGTTTCACCGTAATGTTTTGAGTGAGCAGCGTTTGCGGATCAATCCGTACTTCGATCAGCCGCTCCACCCCGCCGGTGATTTCCACCAGGGCCGCGCCCGGTAACTGTTCCAGCCGGCGGCGCACGATCTGGCGGCACAACTCGGTCAGCCGTCCCATCTCCACGCCCCCGGCGGCAATTTGCATGATCGGGCGCGCCGATGGATCCAGGCGCAGCACTTGCGGTCGTTCCGCTCGTTCGGGCAGCAACAGGCGGAGTTCGTCCAGCTTTTCCCGCACCGCCAGGGCGGCATAATCCATATTGCGCCCCCAGTAAAATTCCAGCGTCACCAGGGAAAGCCCCTCCCGGCTGCGGCTGACAATGCGCTTCACCCCGCTCACCCCGCCCAACGCCTGCTCCACCGGGCGGGTGACAAATTCCACCACTTCCTCCGGCGCGGCGTCCGGCAGGCGGGTGCGTACCAGCAGACGCGGGTAGCTGATATCCGGCAGCAAATCCACCGCGAGCTGTTGCAGGGAGATGACGCCCAACAGCACGATTGCCAGAAAAAACATGACCGTGGAGACCGGGCGACGGACGGTGTGGTGAGAGAGCGGCATCAGGAACTCACTGATTTTACCATCTTCTGAACAAATTTATAATACTCTTTTTCTATCTCCGGATCCAAAAATGATTTGGTGATCGAAACCACCTTGTTACTTTTGTCCAGCAGAACCTTGATAGGCGTTTCCGAAAAGTCAAGCCAATCAAAAAGTTTTTGGACTCGATCAATCCATATTTCGAATTCAATCCCTTCATTCATTGCAAATATTTTTACCTCTTTGGCGTTATAATGCGGTATTAACCCGGTTACAATAATCGGCAATTTTTTGTTGATACGGTTCCACAGACTGATTTCCTGTAAACATGATGGACAGTCTTTTGGGCTAAAAAAAATAAAAAGTTTCAAGCGTTGATGGCTCAGTAACCTTTTTATATCTACTGACTGATTATTGGTATCAATCAGATTCAACTTTAATAACCCGTTTAGAGATTCTGTGACCGCCGTTTTTGAATTCATCTCCAAATTATACTCAAAGACTTCCTGCTTTCCGGTTCCGATGTTGGTATAGAGCATGAA
The DNA here is from genome assembly GCA_964450485.1 of uncultured Calditrichaceae bacterium. Classification (GTDB taxonomy): domain Bacteria; phylum Calditrichota; class Calditrichia; order RBG-13-44-9; family J075; genus JACKAQ01. The sequence continues at coordinate 180 of CAYVDX010000099.1, read as the reverse complement.
GATGTTAAAGGCTATTAAGATTATGACCATTGCCCACCAGAGTTTAGCGTTCATTTCATTCTCCGGAATTGATATTTACTGACTCATGTTACGCGCACTGGCGCAATCATTTTTGATTGATTAACTAACCTGCATTATGCACAGGTTTTATTTAAAGTGATTTTAACTTACTGTAATATT
>CAYVDX010000098.1:5965-9451 GCA_964450485.1 uncultured Calditrichaceae bacterium | reverse complement strand
CTGTATAATTGTGCGGAATGAACTTCCAATGCTTATAGAGCTACACAAATACCTCACATTTTACTTTAGCTTTTGCCCGTAAATGTTTAATTTGGAAACATGTAAAAAATTGTATTTGGGTCGTGAAAAACGCTTTACAACATTTTAGTACCGGACATTTTTGGAGAAAAGCGGAGCTTTTGTGAAAAAGGGGTTCCAAAGCTCCCGCTTTGGAACGAGAAATGCCCATTTTGCGGCGATCTCGTTGACAAGTTCCTGCTTGGCAACCGCATTTTCCCCAAAGCGCTGCTTAAAATTCACACAAAATGTCCTTTGTTAAAAAATGTCCGGTACTGAAACAACATAAAACGCGTGGATGCAATTCAAAATTTTTGAGGAAATATGAAAGCGATTATTATTTCAATCGGCAATGAGTTGTTAAACGGCAGAACGATGAACAGCAACGCCACGTTCATCGGTCGTAAACTGTATGACATCGGCATTTCAACAGAAATGGTTATCACGATTCGCGATGAAGCGCAAAGCATTTCCGAAAATTTGCGCCGGGCATTGCATATGAGCGATCTCGTTTTTTTAACCGGCGGTTTGGGGCCGACCCATGATGATATTACCAAAAAAGTGGTGACAGAATTCTTTGACGCCCGGTTGATTTACGACGAATCGATTGTTTGCCGCATCGAAGAGAAATTCCGTGAGCGCGGTTTGAAAATGCCGGAAATAAACCGAGAGCAGGGCTATGTACCGGATAAAGCAGCGCTTATCCCAAACGTTGTTGGCACAGCCCCGGGGCTGCATTTTGAGAAATCGGGCAAACATGTTTTTGTGATGCCCGGCGTTCCCCGGGAAATGAAAGCGATGATGACGGAAACCATCATCCCAAAATTGCAAAAAGATTTTCTGCCGGAACCGATAGCGGTGCATGTCTATCGCACCACGCGGGTCGCGGAATCCCGGATTTACGAATTGTGCGAGGAATTTTTAAAACATTTTTCCGGTTATGAAATTGCGTTTTTGCCGAAATTCACCGGCGTGGACATTCGCGTGGCGATAAAACCGGGCGCAAAAGACGCCGGAAAATTGGCGGAATTTGAGCGCGGTCTGTACGAACGCATCGGGAAATACATTTACACCAAAGGCGACCGATCCCTGGCGGCTGTTGTGGGGGATTTATTACGAGAAAAAAATCTCACCGTCTCGGTGGCGGAAAGCTGCACCGGCGGCTTGGTGCAGCACCAAATTACCCAGGTCGCGGGGAGTTCCGCGTATTTTTTAGGCGGAATGGTTACATACAGCAATCAAAGTAAAATCAAATTCTTAGGTGTGAAAAAAGCGTTGCTTGACGCGCACGGCGCAGTGAGTGAAGCGGTTGCCAGGGGGATGGCCGCGGGCGCGCGCAACGCCTTTGCCGCGGATGTTGCGCTTTCCACCACGGGAATTGCCGGGCCCGGCGGCGGCGCACCGGAAAAACCGGTCGGCCTGGTGTACATTGGGCTGGCAACCGCGGAAAAAGTGATTGCCAAAAAATTCAACCTCGGCAAGGATCGCAATATCAACAAGGAGCAAAGCGCGCAGTTTGCCCTGGACATTCTCCGGCGGGAATTGATGGGCTAAACCTGGGGTTCCGGGTTTTGCCGTTCGCGGTTAGCGAAAATTCATAATTGTCAAAACGACTTCTTCCCCCGGGCGAACTTCAATTTCCTCGCTGAAGGTCTGCCCGCTTCTGCCAACCGGATCGGCTTGAAACTGAAGGGTTGGCGCGTTTAAAAAGTGCGGTTCGATGGGAAAAACGCGCCGGCTGTAACTGGACACTTCTCCCAGGCGATATTTAGAGCCATTCTTAATGATATAGATGGTAACATCCGGCCAATCTCGATTATCGACCGCCACGCTGGCCCCGGGTGTTGCTTTTTCATCCGGTATTTCTGATTTGCTAAAACAGCCCGTGAACAAAACAAACAGGGCAATCAAGACGGCCAAATGAACCTCGGAATATTGTAATTGACGAAAAGAAAACATGATAAATTCCTCATTTTGAATGATCAGCTCACAAATTTATGCCATTTCATTGTTTTCAATAATCCCACAACCGGGGTATTTTTTTGACTGTTTTCGTTACTGAATTGAAATTTGTATTTTTATTGACATAAATCAACTGTTTTTTCAAGAATGAATCGTTTAAATGCTGTTTTTGATTTAATTCCGCCGGATGTAAAAACAGTGGCGGACATCGGCTATGATCACGGCAAATTGGTCACCAAATTGATCCTTACGCGGCCCGGCATTCGCGTGATTGGCGTGGAACTGTTGCCGCGATATGCGGAAGATTTTTGGCGAAAAAACACTTTCCGGCAACAATTTTCCGCGCCGGAACGCATTGATCTGCGGCTTGGCGACGGGCTAACGGTGTTGCATCGCAATGAAGCCGATTGCCTGGTGTTGGCCGGGATGGGAGAAACCCGAATTTCGCAAATACTTAAAAACTCACCGGAAAAGCTTGCCGGCGTCAAATACCTGGTGCTGGCGCCTTCGCACTATTTTATCAAACTGCGAGAGATACTGGCGGAGTTGGGATTTTATGCCGCGGAAGAGCGGTTGATCTATGAACGCGAGCGGTATTATTTGATTGTCCGGGCCGAGCGCGGCGTCGATCCGGCCGCCGGGCAGTTGATTTGGCATTTTGCCCCGCGACTATTTGAGCAGCGCGATCCGCTGCTGCAAGGTTATTTGCGGCATCTCAAAAAAATTTTAGCGGTGCGAATGCCCTTTGCCGAATCTCAGCACGCCGCGATGAAACCGTTTTTACAAAAGCTGGATACGGCGATCGAAATCGCTGACTCGATAAAAATTTCAATGGAAAAATCAAAATGAGTGAATCCAAAATAAAAGTTGCTGTGATTCAGGCCGCGTCGGTGCTTTTTGATGGGCCGGCGTCGCTAAAAAAAGCCGTCGGCCTGATCAAACGGGCAGCCGGCAGCGGCGCGAAATTGTTGCTTTTCCCGGAAGCGTTTATTCCGGGATATCCGCGGGGGTTGAGCTTCGGCACCGTGGTTGGCAGTCGCGGCGATTCGGGGCGGCGGTTGTGGCAGCGCTATTGGGAAAATTCCGTTCAAATCCCCGGCCCAACGGTAATCGCGTTGGGAAAAGCAGCGCGGGCGGCGGGCGTTTACGTGGTTATCGGCGTGATCGAACGCGCCGGCGGCACGCTGTTCTGCTCGCTACTTTTTTTCAATCCGGCCGGCAAATTGATCGGCAAACACAGAAAATTGAAACCCACCGCGGCCGAGCGATTCATTTGGGGCGAAGGCGATGGCAGCACCCTGAATGTTTACAATGCCGGTTTTGCGAAAATCGGCGGCCTGATTTGCTGGGAAAATTACATGCCGCTGGCCCGGATGGCGCTCTATCAACAAGGCGTGGAAATTTACCTGGCCCCGACTGCAGACGCGCGCGATTCCTGGCAGGCAACCATGCGCCACATCGCGCTGG
>CAYVDX010000098.1:0-5955 GCA_964450485.1 uncultured Calditrichaceae bacterium | reverse complement strand
GGAAGGCCGCTGTTTTGTGCTGGGCTGCAACCAGTTTGTTGCCAAAGACATGTATCCGAATGATCTTAAAAACAGCGAAGAATTGGCCAATCAGCCGGAAATCATCTGTCGCGGCGGCAGCGTGATTGTTTCGCCGCTTGGCGATGTTTTAGCCGGGCCGCTGTTCGACCGGGAAGACATTCTCTTCGCCGAACTCGATCTCGCGGAAATCTCTCGCGGCAAATTCGATTTCGACGTGGTCGGTCATTACGCCCGCCCGGATGTTTTTCAACTGCGCGTCAATAAAACCGCGCAAGCATCTGTTATCGATAAAATTACAAAAGGTGAATCATCAACAAAACCGCGGTAAATATTACTGCCCCGACAATTTTAAATTTGTATATTTTCCCCAAGATGAATAACTTCCCCGCATGGAAACACATCCGCAAGACATCCGCTACGTCATTTTGTCCGATTTACACTTAGGCGAAACCATCAGCCTGCTGACGCCGCTTGATCCCGAAACCCATCGCGCAGACCCGGCGAACACATCACCGGTGCTTAATCACCTGACTGAGGCGCTCAGCCATCTCATCCGGCAAAACACAGGAAACGCCCGGCCAATTTTCATCCTGGCCGGCGATATTCTCGGTTTGGCGTATGCCAGCATGACCGAAAGTTTGCAGCTTTTTGAGCAGTTTGTCAGCAAGCTCATCGCGCCGGAACCGGGAATTGTCGATCGATTTGTGTATTTGCCGGGCAATCACGATCATCACATTTGGGAAGAAGCGCGCACCGCGGTTTACAATGCCATCCTTTTGAGCGTGCCGCCCGGGGAAGCGCTGCCGGAAATGCCCCACGCCACGCCGCCGTTGCTCGACGCCGCAATGGGTTCGGTGCAACTGCAAAACATGGTGCGTCGCATCAAAGACGGCCGGCCCGGGGAATTGCCGGTGAATATCGACGTGCTCTATCCCAACCTGCTGCTGACAAACGCTTCCGGCGACCGCGGCGTGGTGATCCATCACGGGCATTTTGTGGAGAAAATTTACCAATTTATGAGCCTGGCGGCCCGCGCGCTTTTCCCGGGAAAAGCACTTCCGGAAACGGTGGAACAAATCGAAAAAGAAAATTTTGCCTGGATTGATTTTGGCTGGTCGCAGCTTGGCAGTTGCGGGGTCATCGCCAAAAATTTTGAACAGCTCTCCATCATTCTTCAAAATGAAGAAGACACCCGCGCACATGCGGATGTTTTGGCGGAACAGCTTGCCAACATCGTAAAACTGCCGTTTTTGCCGTTCCACTGGCTGCGAAAAATTGTCGCGCGACGGTTGGTTTTCGGGATGGGAAAACTGTTTCAGGGCGAGCGTCATAAGCCCGGGGCGTCGCTGGCAAAAGAGACCTTGCAGGGCTTGCGGCAATATTTTTTCGGGCCAACCCTGCGCCAGCTCCGCGAAACCACGGCGACGATTCCGGAAACGCTGACATTCATTTGGGGACACACCCACAAGCCGTATGAACGAGTGCTCACTGATGCGGCGGGTCGGCAAGAAGTTGCAAGCTACAATTTGGGCGGCTGGACGGTGGATTCCCATTCCCCCAAAGGCGATTTAGGTGCAAATATACTTTTTCTGAATGCGAATCTGGACGTGGTAGCCTTGCGGATTTTCAACGATGTTTCCGACGCGGCAACGACGCCGGTTGCCATTCACCGGCCGGCGGGTAAATCCCCGGGCGATTTTGATCGCGAAATTGAAAAACGGCTGCAAAAAGACGGAACTTCTGCCCCGGAATTCGCAGATCCCTGGCAAAAATTAAGCGCGGCGATTCGCACCGAAATTCAGCGACGACGGCAGCATCACCGGGAAAAATTCGGCGAGTGAGGGGGCAAAGCCGGGGATTTGACGAATTTGTTTGTCATTCAGTACCGGACACTTTTCATTAACACCGCCCCGGAACGCCGGGGCGGTGATTTGAGGAAAACGGCATTTTAATGAACCGTTTCAACGGTTTTGACCCGCTTTCCAACTCCTGAAACCGTTGAAACGGTTCTCTTTTTGAGTGAATTTGCCATTTCCCCCAACTGAAGTTGGGGGTTAATGAGAAACTTCAAAAAGTGTCCGGTACTGAAGTCATTCAGCAAGCCTGTCCAAAAAACAAATTGCATCCTGCCTTTTTGCCGGATATATTTCAATCAATCATAAAAAGCAAGTTCGTCGGACATTGGAAATGGAGACGTGGATTTGCCCCTGACATGACAGTTGATTTTCGTGATGGAAAATGGGCAATAATAGACATCGTAAATTCGCCAGGTTTGTCGGCGAATCATATAGTTAGGTTTTAAATAAACAGGTGTCATCATGAAACGGTTCCACAATTTATTAATTTTATTCTTATTAATATCGTCAGTAAATCTATGTTTTGCCCAAAGTAGAGTATACGTGAAGGGCCATTTTAGAAAGAACGGAACATATGTTCTTCCTCATTATAGAACTGCTCCAGATGGCAATTTCTATAATAATTGGTCAACTTATGGGAATATAAATCCATATACTGGAGAATCTGGCACTAAAAAATATCCTACGCAAAACTATTCAGGTTATAGTTATTATAAGAGCAGTGTCCACAATTTTTATTTAGCTCCAATTCCTAGTAAAATAGTTGGCACAGAATTAAATCTGCCAAACAACTCTTTTCCCATTCCTAATATTAAATATAGACTTCCCGATATTAAAACAGGTAATATTGAAGAAATTAGTATTCCTAAAAACGTTCAGTCAGCAATAAAAAATAAGGCGTTTATAAGTTGGCCTAATGACTATGATATGCAGGCATATACAATTCGAACACAAAGAGATGGTTATATAAAACTTAATAACGGTATTAAGCAATTTACTTCCTTGGGATTGCCAAAGGATATTATTAATTGGTCTTTAAATATTTCAATAAGTAAGTGGCCCAATGACTATTCGATGCAGGCCTATACATTTGAGAATTCACTTGAAGGCTATCTTAAGCTCTCAGCTCTTTTATCTTCTGATGAATGGAAATCACTACCCAAATCTGTATCTGATGCGATTCTTCAAAAGGCAGATAATAACTGGAAAAATGATTTGTCAATGCAAGCATATACAGTTGAACAACAACTTGATGGTTTTTATGATTTGGTTGAATTAAATACTAACTTGAACCAACTTCCTAATAATGTAAAACAAAATATTTTAAGAAAAGCCCGAACAAGTTGGCCTAATGACTTAAGTATGCAGGCATATACAATTCGCAATGAAATATCTGGCTATTTTAAATTGCAGCAACTTTTAAAGAAATAAAAAACCTAACAATTGCATTAACTTGACCGCAGGGCTCTGGCGTGATTTTGACCTTTTAAGCGTTGTCGCAAATAATAGCATATATTGAAGTTTTGTGCTTTTAATCCTGCGGCAAGTTATGCAAAACGTTAGCAATCGAGTTGAAAAAGAATGAGGATACGATGAGCGTTGCTAAAAAATTGAGTGGTTAGTGGCGTATCCACATATATCTTAAAAATAAACATTGCTCAAATATTATTTGTTAAGTAATTTAACAAGTGGTATTATTGAAAAAATGAGGTTTGAAAAATGAGTCTTGCTGCTAAAAAAAAGAAAGTATATCCTTATATTTCCAGAGATTCCCAAATCTCTAATGGAGAACCTTTAATTGATGGAACAAGAATAACTGTTCGTACAATCGCCGGTTATTATCAAATGGGAATGGATGTTGACGAAATCCTTTCAAGTCTTTCTCATCTTAGCGCTTCACAAGTACACTCTGCATTGGCATATTATTTTGATCATCAAACTGAAATAGATGAGATATTAGAGGAATATAATGATAAAAAATATTGGAAGGCACAAGTCAAAAAACATCCAAGAGAACGGGTAAATTAATTGGAAAAAATATCGCTATTGTTAGATGAGGATGTCCATTTATTATTAAGTTCAGCACTTAGAAAAAGAGGTTTTGATGTAACCCATACTCAGGAATTAGATCGTAAAGGAAAGACGGACGCTGAACAATTAGCCTATGCAGTAAAAAATGAGAAATGTATTTTTAGTTTCAATGTTAAAGATTATGTGCTGTTACATAACGAATATGTAGATTTAGATAAGGATCATTGGGGAATTATTGTTTCAAAACAACTTCCTGTTGGTGGAACTTTACGAAGACTCCTGAAATTGTTTCAAGAAAATTCAAAAGAATCATTGAAAAATAAATTTGAATTTCTCTAAAATTTCCCTTTCATCTTCTGCTGTCAAATCGGGTGAACTTGAACTGTTAGCCATCGAGTTGACAAAGCATGAGGATACGATGAGCGCTGCCCAAAAGTGGCAAAAATACCAAAATTTTCCTCAAAAGAAAAGATTAATCAGGAAAGTAAAAGAGGCAGGATTGAGTTCGTGTCGGTCAAATTATATCCTGAATCATTCATAAAATTTTTCCGGGCAGAATAATTGATGACAGAATGATTATTTTTTATTCAGTTAATCATTCTGCCATAAAATCATTCTGCCTGAAACTTTTCACTCAAGACCAATCTCCGGTTAATTCACGCCTGCCAGTCGGTCAATACCACGGGTTTCCATTCCAATTAGGCGATGGTGCTCGGTGCGATCCCACGATGCGCTGACGCCCGCGGAATAGCGAACCGGCGCAACCCGTTGGGGGATGATTCCCACCTGCCCGGCCAGTGAATCCGGACGAAGATTGCCATACACATCCGTGAAAAAATGGACAGGACCGTCCTGGTTCATCCATTCCCATTCCGGGTTGAGCAAAATGCGGCGATCGGTAAATCGCGCGGCCGCGGCGTCTTCCGTCGCCGTTCGCACAATCACATTGACCGGGCAATCCCACACATTGGCAATATTTCCCGCAAACGAGCGAAACTCATAACCGTTAGCTTGAAATAAATTTGCAATTTTACCATTTGCGGAGGTCTTCGCTAAAAAGTCGGCTACTTTTGTATCCAATTGATCATTGTCGGCCAGGAAATACACCTCGGTTTCGTTGCCGGTTGGGTCCTGCGACCAAAACCCGGCGCTGCGATATTGCCTGCCGTCGAGCGCGTTTGAAAAACCCTGGTGAATCCAGAATTGCATGTCCCAATCCGGCGAAACCGGCTGCACCTCCGGTTCATCCCAACCGGTAATTTGACCGATTTTGTGCGTGAAAACCTTGTAATCCTGGTGCTGCTTGATCATCCCCGGCTGTCCGCTGTGAAATGCGACATATCCGAAGCACGGCAGCGGCGCATCCGGATGGGGCGGATCGCCGTGATCGTGTGCAAAGGTTACCTGCAGGCCGTCGGGATCATTCGGATCAACCGGCACGGTTACCGGATGCCAGGTGCGATACTTCCGGCCATCCGGGCCGATGGTGAAATAACGGTCGTGGATGCTGGTGCAGGCTTCGCCTAAAAGCTCCGGGTAAATCGCCGGGAATGTTACTGCTTCGTCGGGAAAGGCAGTCGCTGTCCGCCCCTGATCGTTTAACTGATGGCAACCGATGAAAATAGCCATGATTAGAACAGGGATTGCGATGATTCCAAATATCACTCGCTTACTCATTTCATCACTCCTTGATGTTGTTGACTTCCGAAACCACACTGCTTTTGATTGTCTGAGTTGGAGGTGCCGGCGTTTTTTTAAAAAACGTCGAATGTAAAAGATCAAAATTAGCGTCATGTCTTCCTCCCTATAAATCGACGGTTTATGCGCTACGCTTTAGCAAAGGCGGTACCAAAATTCATCGGGACAATGATCAGCGGATAATAGATGAAATCGCGGGAAGAACGTCAGTGGATGTGTAAAATTGTTTTACAGGGAAAAGGTGGGGAATGGTGAAAACCGAAGAATAACGCCGTTAGATATTCACATTCTTTTATTTTTTTCTTGACTTTTTCATTTTTTTTTTTTGGTTTAAAATGAGAGGAAAAGT